>JAFUEI010000035.1 GCA_017464025.1 Paludibacteraceae bacterium
GTACCGCCTATGACGAAAGCGATATGGTAGGGCGGACAGGCAGCCGTGCCGAGCGTCTTCATCTTCTCCACAAGGAAGGGCACCAGTGTGCCGGGATTCTGGATGCGGGCCTTGGTCTCCTGATAGAGGTAGGTCTTGTTGGCCGAGCCGCCACCCTTGGTGACACAGAGGAAGCGGTACTCCATGCCCTCGGTGGCCTCGATGTCAATCTGCGCAGGCAGGTTGCACTTGGTATTCACCTCGTCGTACATGGTGAGGGGGGCGTTCTGCGAATAGCGCAGGTTCTCTTCCGTATAGGTCTTGAACACGCCCAAGGAGAGGGCCTCTTCGTCGCAGTAGCCGGTCCAGACCTGCTGGCCCTTCTCGCCGTGGATGATGGCGGTGCCCGTATCCTGGCACAATGGCAGCTTCCCCTTGGCGGCCACCTCGGCATTGCGCAGGAAGGTCAGAGCCACATATTTGTCGTTGGCACTGGCTTCGGGGTCACGCAGTATCTTGGCCACCTGTTCGTTATGCGAGCGACGGAGCATGAAGCTCACGTCGCGGAAAGCGGCATTGGCCATTCGGGTCAGACCCTCTTTCTCCACCTTCAGGACAGGGTGGCCTTCAAACTCGCTGACCGACACATACTCTTTGGTCAGCAGATAATACTCGGTATTGTCTTCACCGAGCTGGAACATAGGTGCATATTTGAATTCCATATATATGTTGGGTTAGTTACGGCATGTCGGTCAGAGGCGGCAACGGCACATCTCCACGGGATTCCTGACAGCAGTTGACAGCTGCGAAGCCCGCATACATCCACTTTCAGTATGCAAAGGTACTGCTTTTCTGTGGGATTACAAAAAAAGAGCAACTTTTTTTCAAATAATATTTGCGTAATTCAGAAAAAGGCAGTACCTTTGCACCCGCTTTTGAGGAAGAGCGTCGCAAGACGCGGAGGTGGAGCTTCCTCAAGGGCATCTGACTTCCTAGCTCAGTTGGTAGAGCAACTGACTCTTAATCAGTGGGTCGAGGGTTCGAGCCCCTCGGAGGTCACAATAGAGTGCTGACAAAATCAGCACTCTTTTTTTTGCATTTTGAGGCCCTCACCCACGACCCATGGGAATCAGGCCGGCGTAAGGGTGATGTCCACGTGCGGATAGGCAAACTGGATGCCGTGCTGCGGAAGCTCGGTATAGATGCGTTTGTTGAGATTGAAGGTAACGGTCCAAAAGTCCTCGTTCTTGACGAAGGCGCGAACGACAAAGGAGATATCGCTCTCGTTGAGCGTCTTGAGCGCCACAAACGGGTTGTCGGCCCCCTGAGTGGTGCTGTCCAGCACCAACGGCTCTTCGCGAAGCATAGAGAGCAGGAGGTCGATACACTGCTGTGCATCGGTGCCGTATGCAACGCTCACCGTCATATCAATACGGCGGATGGGCAAGGTGGAATAGTTGTCGATGACGCCGTTGGAAAGCGCTCCGTTGGGGAGCACCACCTCGCGGTTGTCGATGGTCCGTATCTTCGTGTTTGTAATCGTCACCGCCGTCACCGTGCCGGCATAGCCTTGCGCCGCAATCCAGTCGCCCACCTTGAAGGGTTTGAAGGCTAATATCATCAGTCCTCCGGCAAAGTTCTGCACCGTGCCCGACAAGGCCATACCGATAGCCATACCGCCGGCGGCAAGGAGGGCGGCGAGCGACGTGGTGTCCACCCCCAGCGTACCCACCGTAACGACAATCAGCAGCAAGGTCAGCGAGAAAGAGGTGGCCGAAGCGATGAACGAAGCCACCGTCGGGTCGGTATTCTTCCGCTCAAAACCGCGTTGCTGCCACTTCTTGATTTGGCGGATGAGCCATGCACCTATAAAATAGATAAGCAGAGCGGCCAGTACCTTCAACCCGAAGATGAGGGCCTGATGCCCCAGATTGGCGAAATAACCCTCCGGATCGGTCTGGAGCTGCTGAATCATGTTTTGGGTATGCTCTCTCAACGAATCGTTGACATTGATGACCGGGGGTTGGATAGCTTGCAGGAATATCATACTTTCTGAGATTGGATTATTGCCTCTTATGCCTTGCCTCTCCCTGCAGAGAACGTCAAAAGGCATCCTTGCACGGGAACGCTGCAAAGTTACACACAATTTTGCAGTCTCACAAGAATTGCGTAACTTTGTAGCCCCATACGTAAGCGCTATGAACTCCGAACTTAGCAAACTTTTTCTGCAGCATACGGGCGTGATGCCTGCCGATGTGGACCAGCTCTCGGCCTCCGGCAGCAACCGCCGCTACTTCCGTCTGACGGCTCCAGGGCACAGCCTTATCGGTGTGCAAGGCACATCGGCCGACGAGAACAAGGCCTTCCTCTATATGGCCTCCCACTTCCGCCTGCAAGGCCTGAACGTGCCCGAGGTGTATGCCCAATCGGCCGACAGCATGACCTACATCCAGCAAGACTTGGGCGACATGCTGCTCTTCAACTACATAGCCGAAGGGCGCAAGACCGGCGTATTCTGCGAGGCGGAGAAGCAGATGCTCCGCAAGACAATGCGCGCGCTGGCACGTTTCCAAGTGAAAGGGGCGGAGAACTTCAACTTCAGCATGTGCTATCCGCAGCCCGAATTCAACCTGCGCAGCATACAGTGGGACCTGAGCTACTTCAAATACTGCTTCCTCAAAGCCACCGGTTTGGAGTTTCAGGAAGACCGGCTGGAGACCGACTTCGAGCGCATTGCCTTCATCTTGCTGCAACGGCGCACCGACACCTTCATGTATCGCGACTTCCAGAGCCGCAACGTGATGATATACAACGACGAGCCTTGGTTCATCGACTTTCAGGGTGGCCGCCGCGGACCGGTGTATTACGACGTGGCCTCCTTCCTGTGGCAGGCCAAGGCCAACTTCCATCCCGACCTGAGGCAGGAGCTGATAGACGTGTATCTGGACGAGCTGGAAAAATATATGGATGTTGACCGCGACGACTTCCGCGAGATGCTGCGCCACTTCGTGCTCTTCCGCACGCTGCAGGTGCTCGGCGCCTACGGTTTCCGCGGCTATTTTGAGAAGAAACCCCACTTCCTCCAGTCCATCCCCTTTGCCATCGAGAACCTCCGGCAACTGCTTACCGAAGGGTCGGAAGACTATCCCTACCTCATCGAAGTGCTCCGCCGGATGACCGAACTGAAGCAGTTCAAAGAGGTCAGCGTGCGCAAACCGCTTGTGGTGCGCGTCTATAGTTTCTCCTACAAGAAAGGCATCCCGCAAGACGACTCGGGCAACGGCGGCGGCTTCGTGTTCGACTGCCGCGCCGTGAACAACCCCGGCAAATACGAGCGCTACACGTTCTTCACCGGCATGGACGAGCCCGTCATACGCTTCCTTGAAGAAGACGGCGAGATACTGCCTTTCCTTGAGAGCGCCTACAGCCTTGTGGACGCCTCCGTCAAACGCTATATCGACCGCGGCTTCCGCAACCTGATGGTGTCATTCGGCTGCACCGGCGGCCAGCACCGCTCGGTATATGCCGCACAGAAGATGGCGGAGCATATCAACCGGAAATTCGGTATCGAGGTGCAGCTCATCCACCGCGAACAGAACATCGAGACCACGCTGCCCGCCAAATAAAGCCGCCGGAGATTATGAAAGCCATGATATTCTGTGCCGGCCTCGGCACACGCCTGCGTCCCATCACCGACACACTTCCCAAAGCCCTCCTCCCCTTAGGAGGGAAGACCTTGCTGCAGCACCAGATAGAGCGCCTGCAGGCAGCAGGCATCAGCGATATCGTGATCAACGTGCACCATCTTCCCGACCAGATTGTCCGCTTCCTGCAGCGACACAACAACTTCGGCTGCCGCATCGCCGTATCCGACGAAAGCAATCGTCTGCTCAACACCGGCGGCGGTCTGCTGAAGGCCGCCCCTCTGCTGTGCGGCGACAGCGAGCCTGTGCTGGCCTGCAACGTGGATATCCTCTCCAACATCGACATTCCCGCCTTCGTGTGCGCCCACCGGCCAGACGCAATGGCTACGCTGGTGGTATCCGACCGGCGGACGCAGCGCTATCTGCTGTTTGACGGAGAAGACCGTATGCGCGGCTGGACCAACATCGCCACGGGCGAGGTGAGACCCCGCGAACTGCAAGGGCTGACCGGCGGCCTCCGGCCGCTCGCTTTCTCGGGCATGCAGATTCTCTCGCCGCAACTGTTCCCGCTGCTGCAGGAGTATGCACAAGCACACGATGCTGCAGCGGCCGACAGCCAACGGGGTGTCTTCTCCCTTATCGACCTCTACGTAGGCCTCTGCAGCAGGCATACGCTCCGCGCCTACGTGCCCGACGGCTACCGCATGATGGATGTCGGGAAAATAGGCCAATTGCAAGAGGCCGAACGCTTCGCCGAAAATTTGTAGAAGAAAACTGATTGCATACCTTGCCCACTCCTATTCCTCCGAAAGCGGTCTGGGCTGGTTTATCCTGCCCAGTCGGAGCGGTCGAGGGTGCGGTAGGAGATGGCCTCGCTCAGATGGGCGGATGTGATGCCGGCAGGAGCTTCCGGCGTGGAGCGCATGTCAAGGTCGGCGATGGTGCGGGACAGCTTCAGAATCCGGTCGTAGGCACGGGCCGAGAGTCCGAGACGCTCCATAGCGAGGCGAAGCATCGTGGTCCCCGCCGCATCAAGCACGCAGTGTTTGCGAAGCAGACGGGGCGACATCTGCGCATTGCAATATACGCCTTTCTCACCCCGGAAACGCAATTCCTGAATGCGGCGTGCCCGCACCACCCTCTCGCGTATGGCAGCGCTTGACTCGCCCTGATCCGATGTCTGCAGTTCGGCAAACGGCACCGGCGTTATCTCCACCTGAATGTCTATACGGTCAAGCAGCGGCCCGCTGATGCGGCTCAGATAGCGGTGGACGGCTCCGGGCGGGCAGGTACAGGGATGCGTGGGGTCGTTGTAATGACCGCAGGGGCAAGGGTTCATGGCAGCCACCAGCATGAACGAGGCCGGATATTCCACCGACTGCTTCGCTCGGGAGATACGGATGCGGTGGTCTTCCATCGGCTGGCGCATCACCTCTAAGGCCGAGCGTTTGTATTCCGGCAGTTCGTCCAGAAAAAGAACGCCGTTGTGGGCCAGACTTATCTCGCCGGGCATCGGGTTGCTGCCTCCGCCCACTAATGCCACGTCGGTGACGGTATGGTGCGGAGCGCGGAAAGGCCGTGCTGTGAGCAGGGCATGACGGGTATCAAGCAGACCGGCCACCGAATGGATCTTGGTGGTCTCAAGCGACTCTTCCAGCGTCAGCGGCGGGAGGATGCCGGGTAGGCGCTTTGCCATCATCGACTTGCCCGCTCCGGGAGGACCCACCATCAGGATGTTGTGCCCTCCCGCGGCCGCCACCTCAAGGGCACGCCGCACATTGTGCTGGCCGCGCACATCGGCGAAATCGAGTCCTGTCAGCCGATTCTGCTCTGCGAAAAGAGCCTTTATATCCACCCTGACGGGCTCGGGCTGCTGCTCGCCGTTGAGGAAACGCACCACATCGCGCAGGTTGTCTATGCCATAAACATCGATGCCGTCCACGACAGCCGCTTCCGCGGCATTCTGCACCGGCACAATCACGCCGCACAGCCCCTCGTCACGCGCCAGAACGGCTATGGAGAGTGCCCCTTTGACCGGCTGCAGCGTGCCGTCCAGCGATAGTTCGCCCAGCAGCAACCATTCGTCGAGGCGCTCCGTACGCACCTCTTCTTCGGTAGCCAGCAGCGCCACGGCAATGGAGAGGTCAAACGAAGCCCCTTCCTTCTTCAGGTCGGCAGGAGCCATGTTGACAACCAGCCCTTTGCCGGGGAAACGGTAGCCGTTGACGGCCAATGCGGAGCGGATACGCTGCTCGCTCTCTTTGACGGCGTTGTCGGGAAGACCGACGATATCGAAACGTCCCAGGACATTCACCTGGTTGGCCTCTACCGTGACGTGTTGGGCCTCAATGCCCCGAAGGGCGGCGGTATGTGTTTTGACGAGCATCCTGATAGTTGCTGTTTGGTCATTTCGTGTTTTCCTGATTGTCTGCACCCTGTTCTCCTGCCTCTGCTTCGTCCGTGCGCTTGCTGCGGCGGCTTTTGACATTCCGTTTTGCTTTGCCGGCCTTGCTGCTCTTCCCGTCGGAGCCGTTGAAGTCGTATTTGAACATGAGACCCACGCCCTGCACGGTGTTGGCCGTACGCAGCGAGTATTTGTCCACCATGTGGGTATAGGCTTTTGCGCGGAACATGCCCGACGGCGTAAGCAGATACTCGACATCCAGATTGCCGAAGACGGGCTGGTTGCTGATGTCGTTGTAGCGGTAGCCAAAGTTGCCGTTGATGATAAGGCGGTTGTTGTGCACGTACTGGAACTGCGTCTCATACTCCTGACTGGAGCTACTATCGAAGCCGTCGGTGCGGATATTGAAACCGAGCGTGAAGTTGTTGGTGAGCCGGCGCAGCCAGTTGTTGATCTGGCCGGTCACCGTGGAGGAGAGCAGCGAGTAGGTCTCGCTCAGGCCGGGGCGTGTCTCGGTCTGCAGATATTCGGGCGTATAGAAGCGGTTGAAGATAAGCAGATACATGATTTGGCGCATCATCATCTCGTCGGTGTTGATGATGCCCTTCACCTGACTGTTGATACTCTCGTCCGACTGCGGCAGTTCCAGACCGAACGAGATGAGCGGGTTGAGGATGTTCTCGCGCAGATAGATGATGCAGTTGACGGGCACAGAGGTGCGGTTGGTGGCCACACTGGAGAAGTCGGTGCCGAAAAGGTCGCGCAGGGAAGCGGTGGTGGTATAAACGGCACTTGCATCGATGATGAGGTTGAGCGGGTCACCCGTAAAGGTGATGGTGCTGCCCTGACGGATGCGGAACTCTTTGCGTATCAGGTTCTCAAACGTGAAGTTGAAGGTGCCGGACTCCAAGGTATAGGTGCCGAAGAGTTTCACGTCGTTGGCATTCACATCGTAGGTCATCCGCACATTGCCGCTGCCGCGTCCCGTCAGCCGGTCGCCCGTCTTGGGGTCGATGACGATATTGATTTCTGCATCAGGAGTGCCTTCCAACTGCAAATCCACCAGTACCTTCGTGTTCTGCTTTCGCTTCTGTGGAACAGCGGAATCGGTAGTCTTCGGCTTAGGCTCCACCTTGCGGTGGTCCACAAAGGTGATGAACGAGTTGTCGCGTGCCGTTGTGGCCGTGGCGGTCGAGAAGAAGAAGGTGGTGTTGCGGTCGGTGCGCGCATTGGCCAGTATGTTGCACTCCTGCTCGTTGCCTTTGATGTCCACTCCGCCGGTGGCATACACATGACCGTAGAACATATCCTGCTCCTTGGGGGGGAGGTCCATCACGAGAGCATTGCGGCAGGTGAGACCAAGCTCATAGCGGAAGTCGCGGAAGAGACTGTCATGCCTTACGGCACCGTCAAGGTGGAGCGGGTTGTTCTCACTGTCGTAGAGAGTAATATCGCGAAAGAGGATGGCATCGTGCAGCAAGGTCACGGAATCGCTGAAATGATAGCTTGTACCGAGCATATCAATGCCGATGGAAGCATCTCGGGCATAGGCCTTGCCCTCCACCCACGTCTTGGGGCCGATGCCATACACATGCACCCAGCCGAAGCCGCGACCGCCCACTTGTCCAAAGACGGGCTGCGTCCAATAGCTGATGAAGCCGAGGTTGACGGAGTCGGGGTAGATGTTGAGGTCCCAGCGCTGTATGGCAGGGTTCACCACACCTTCCACGGTAGCCACGGTGTCGCCCCGCTCGGTGACCGTTCCCATGATGTCAATAGTCTTCCGCTCGCGGTTCAAGCGGGCCGTGGCATGGGCATCACCCAGCAACGAGTTGTTGAGCGAAGCCTCGTTCATCCATACTTCGGCCTCGAACATCGGGCTGCCGAACAATCCGTAGGCCGTTCCCTTGCCCGTCACGGCTCCGCCGAAGACCACACTCTGCTTGACGTTGGTATATTCCAACAGATAATCCAGCACTATTTCCGAAAGACTGATATGTATCGAGTCGGTCTGACGCGAACTGGCCAGTCCGTCGGCAAAGATGAAATGCCGCTCGTTGCCGATGCGGAATCCGTTCACCTGCAGCGTCGTATCGGCTGCGGTATAGACGAGGTGGCTGTCGCCGATGGTCCATACCGAGTCGGCCAGCATAATCGTGGAAGGCAGCAGATGTACATCCACTAACGGCTTGCCCGCATACTGCGAGAAATGGGTTGCTGTACTGAAGGTGCCGACCGTGCGGGCCGAGTCGGTGTTCTGGAAAGTAAGGTCAAGATAGAGCGAGTCCGTGCGGGCCGTTGCCTTGAGGAAGGCCTCTAAGTCGCCCATCTTCTTGCCGGCCGGTGTCTTGCTGGCATGCTTGTAGGCATAGAAGGACAGATTGAGCCGGTCATCGCGGTTGTCGAAGCTGAGCGTGATGTCGTCAATCTGCTGCTTGGTGGTTCTGAAAGAGGGGACACCCGCCTGCACAGCAAATTGGCCGCTCCGTTCGTTGAGGAAACCTTTGACGGTGGGCATCCGGTCGAAACGGTAAGGCAGGTCCAGAATGGCCGTCACCTCGTTCAGATTCTTGAAATAGGCATAGTATTCTATCTCGTTCGACGGAGCCGTGGCGGCCAGCCGGTCGCGCGTCTGCTGGGAGAGCATACGCGGCAGGTGGTTGCCCACGATGCGCTGCACGGCCATCGGGAGCTCGGAATAGCGGTAGGCACCCGCAAAATTGGCATTGAGGAAGTCGGATTGTATCTTCAGACTGGTGGGCTGGTCCCGCCCCGTCTCTGCCAGGATGTCCAACTGCCGCATCAGCAGTTCGCCGTCGGTGCGCTCCACCCGCAGCGAGTCTATAGACAGCCGGCCGTTGATGTTGTCTAACCGGTTGCCCGACCCGCGTACCGTCAGACGGCCGGAGAACGCCATATCTGCATATTGCTCCGACAGGTTGAGCGGGCCGAGACGCATACGGTTGAGTAAGAGCGAGAAATCGTATTCCGGCACGGCCTTACCCAAGTCGGCCAGACCGTCGAAGCGGAAAGACAGGTTGTCGTCCGCCATACTGATGCGTCCGCTGAAGCGCTGGCGGCTGTACAAGCCGTCAATATGGAGATTCCGATAGGTGTAGCCCCGCAGCCCGATGGCATTGATTCGTGCATCAAGATCGGCCGCTAACGGCTCATCGCGCCCCACGCTGCCCGTCACCTGAGCTTGCATGCTCAGGTTGCCCACTTCCGCGCTGTTCAGCAGACGTCCGAGGGCGAAACGCTGCGTCTGCACGCGGCCGGAGAAGCGGAGACGCTCGAAGCCTTCGGAGGCTAACAGACTGCCCTTCGTGGTGATACTGCCTATACGCGAAGTGAAGGTGCCGTCAAGAGTCAGACTGTCTAACCGCCCGTCCAAAATACCGCTGTAGTGCATCTTTCCCAAGCGGGCCACCTCCGCGGGAAGCTGATAGGGCCGCTTGTTGAGGTCGGAAAGAAAATCCTGCAGCAAAGCGCGGTCAAGCATGAGATCGGTCAGGACGGCATGCACATAGGATGTATCCAAATCGGGCAGACCATAGAAGGAGACGTTGCCCCGCAGCACCTTGTAGTCTTTATAGTCGAGCGCTATATCACGGGCTGTCAGGTCGCCCACCCGCCCGCTGATGCAGGTGGAGAGGCGCATCCTGCCCCGCACGTTCTTCACGGCCGGCACAAAGCGGGCAATGTCGCGCAGCGTGAGCTCTGCCTTGTCGATACATAGGTCTATTTGGTCGTCTCTCATGCCGGAGAAGTCGAACATCTCTCGCTCAGAGGGACGCTGCATCGCACCGCTGAGGGCGATTTCCGAGGCCGGCATAAGCACGTGCAACCGCTCTAACCGCGCTCCGTTGCGCGAAAGGACGGCACGGGTCTGCATCTCGTTCAGCACGAAGCCCCCTGCCTCGCGCAGGGCAAGATGCGTCACTTCGGCGTCTAACGAATCCTGTGAGAACCGGTTGAGCGTAAGGTCGGCTTCCAACGGATTGACGCGCCACTCGTTGTAGCGCAGCCGCACATTGCGCAAAGCCACGTTGTGCACCTCCACGGTCTGCTTTAGCGGCTTCGGATTGTCGTTGCGTGGCAGCAGGTCGAGCAGAAACTGATAGTTCATCAGGCTGTCCGGCTGACGGTAGGCGTTCAGAAGCACGTTGCGCAGCGTCACCTGCCGGAAGGCGATACGGTTCTGAGCCAGCCCGAATGCGTCGAAACGCGCCCGCAGCGTGTCCGCCCAGAGAAGGGTGTCGCCCATGCGGTCCTCTATGTAGATGCCGTTCACCTCTAACCGGTTGGGAAACTTGTAGTCCAAACGCCCTACCCTCACTTCGGTCTGCAACCCTCGGGAGAGCTCCTGTGTTAGCACACGCAGTGCCGCCGTCTGCACCTCGCTGCTGCGAGCCACAGCCAACAGCATGAGCAGTGTCAGAAGCAGACAGAGCACCACCGTAAGCAATATGTACAGGAAGCGTTTCATCGTGTGTGCAAGCGTCTCTCAAGAGCCCGTTCCGGGCAGTTTGCATACTACCTTGCAAAAGTACAACAATTGTTCCAAATCCGCAAGCACAAAATGCAGCCTGTCCCAAGGCGGACGGGCAGTTTGCGGTACGAAGAAAAATCATTATCTTTGCAGGCTGAAAAAGAAACGCAAATCACCCCACAAAACAAACTCACTTATGGAACGAAAAGTACGTGTCCGTTTTGCTCCGTCGCCGACGGGGGCACTTCATATCGGCGGTGTGCGCACCGCGCTGTACAACTACCTCTTCGCCCGCCAGCACGGCGGCGACATGCTGCTCCGTATTGAAGATACCGACTCCACCCGCTTTGTGCCGGGAGCCGAAGAATATATCATCGAAGCCCTGCAATGGCTCGGCATCGGCATCGACGAGGGTATCGGCGTGGATACGCCGCTCAACACCCGCGGCCCCTACCGGCAGAGCGAGCGTCGGGAAATCTACCACCGCTACGTTCGCCAATTGCTGGACGCCGGCAAGGCCTATATCGCCTTCGACACGCCGGAAGAGCTTGAGCAGAAGCGTAAGCAGACGCCCAACTTCCAGTACGATGCCTCCACGCGCAACCAGATGCGCAACTCACTTGTGATGAGCAAGGAAGAGGTGGAGCAGTATATCCAAGAAGGCAAGCAGTATGTGGTCCGCTTCAAGGTGGAACCCGACGAGGACGTGCACGTGCACGACCTGATACGCGGCGAGGTGGTGATAAACAGCAACATCTTGGACGACAAGGTGCTCTACAAATCGGCCGACGACCTGCCCACCTACCATCTGGCCAACATCGTGGACGACCATCTCATGGAAATCAGCCACGTCATCCGCGGCGAGGAGTGGCTGCCGAGTGCACCGTTGCACGTATTGCTCTACCGCGCCTTCGGCTGGGAGGATAGCATGCCGCAGTTTGCCCATCTGCCCCTCCTGCTGAAGCCCGACGGAAACGGCAAGCTGTCGAAACGCGACGGCGACCGGTTAGGCTTCCCCGTGTTCCCGCTCGAGTTTCACGATCAGAAGACAGGATCCGTCAGCAGCGGCTACCGCGAGAGCGGCTACTACCCCGAGGCTGTCATCAATTTCCTCGCTCTGTTGGGCTGGCATGCCACAGGCGACCAGGAAATCTATTCGATGGAGCAACTCATCAGCGACTTCTCGCTGGATCGTGTGAGCAAGTCGGGTGCCAAGTTCGACTATGAGAAAGGCAAGTGGTTCAACCACCAGTATCTCCAGCTGCGCGACAACAAGCTGGTTGCCGAAGAGTTCATGCCGGTGCTCGAAGCACACGGTATCGCCCGCGACATCTATCCGCAGGCCACCATCGAGCACATTGTCGGCTTGATGAAAGAACGCGTCAACTTCGTGAGCGAACTCTGGGAGCAGTGCGACTTCTTCTTCGTGGCCCCCACCGGATACGACGAGAAATCGCTGAAGAAACGCTGGAAAGAAGACTCGCCCCGCCACATGCAGGAACTGCTGGCCATGCTGGAAGCGCAGGACGACTGGTCGGCCGAGGCACTGGACAATCTGGTGATGCCATGGATAGCATCGAAAGAATACGGCGTCGGATTGGTGATGAACGCCTTCCGCATCTGTCTGGTAGGTGCCGCACGCGGTCCGCACATCTGGGAAATCACCGGCGTACTGGGCAAGGAGGAGACCCTCCGCCGTGTACGCACAGCCCTGCAACGTCTCTCCATTTAACAATTCATCAGTTCCTCAATTCCCCAATTCCTCATTTCAACAATTCCATCTTCCCTCGATATATTGCGCCAATACTGGCATTACGATGGTTTCCGCCCACTGCAGGCGGAAATCATTGCCAGTGTGACCGACGGTCGGGACACGCTGGCCCTGCTGCCCACAGGCGGCGGCAAGAGCATCTGCTTTCAGGTGCCCGCCATGATGCAGGAGGGGTTGTGTCTGGTGGTCACCCCGCTGATTGCCCTGATGAAGGACCAAGTGGAGAACTTACGGCAACGGGAGATATTCGCCGAAGCGATATACACCGGCCTGACACGCGACGAGACAGCCGTAATTCTGGACAACTGCCAGTTCGGCAACCGCAAGTTTCTGTACGTGTCCCCCGAGCGGCTCGAGTCGGCCGCGTTCCGGCGCCGGCTGGCGGCACTGCCCGTGAGCATGATAGCGGTGGACGAAGCCCACTGCATCTCCCAGTGGGGCTACGACTTCCGCCCCGCCTACCTGAAGATTGCCGAGATACGCAAACTGCTGCCCGAAGTCCCCGTACTGGCCCTCACTGCTACGGCCACACCCGAAGTGGTGGACGACATACAGCAGAAGCTGCTTTTCAAGGAGAAAAACGTCTTCCGGCAGTCGTTCCGGCGAGACAACCTGAGTTATGTCGTGCGCGAGACTGACGACAAAGAAGGGCAGCTGGTACATATCCTGCAGAGCGTCCCGGGAAGCAGCATCGTCTATGTGCGCAACCGCAGGCGCACGGCCGACACGGCCGAACTGTTGCTGCAGGAAGGCATCAGCGCCGTACACTATCACGCCGGCCTCAGTCCGCAGGAACGCGACCGGCGGCAGCAGGAATGGAAAGAGGGTAAGGTGCGCGTCATGGTGGCCACCAACGCCTTCGGCATGGGCATCGATAAACCCGACGTGCGCACCGTCATCCACCTCGACCTTCCCGATTCGCCGGAGGCCTATTTTCAGGAGGCTGGCCGGGCCGGACGCGACGGCAAAGCGGCCTACGCCATACTGTTGCACAACAAAACCGACGGGACAAAGGCCAAGAAACGCGTCATCGACAATTATCCCGACCGTGACTTCATCAAACGCGTCTATGAGGCGGCCGGCAACTGGCTGGAAGTAGGTATCGGCTCGGGCCTCAACCACACCTTCGTCTTCCCCTTCGAGCAGTTCTGTCAGGACAAACACCTGCCCATGCTGCCCGCCTTGAGCGCCATCCGGCTGTTGGAGCAGGCAGGCTACCTGATTTATACGGAAGAGACGGAGACGCAGCCGCGGGTACAACTGACCGTCACGAGGGAGGAACTTTATGCTGTCCGCCTTACCGACACGCAGGAGCGCATACTGAACTGTCTGCTGCGCACCTACACCGGCATCTTTGCCGACCCTGTCTATATCCACGACCGGCTCATCAGCGAGCGGCTGGGCCTCACAACGCACGAACTGAATGCCGCATTGGTGGCAATGGCACAGGAGCGGCTGCTCACCTATATCCCGCGGAGGCGCACACCCTACCTCACTTACCCCTTGGAGCGGCAGGAACTGCGGTATGTCACCATTCCTGAAAAGATATACGAACAGCGGCAGGAAAGCTACGTGAAGCGGCTGCAGGCGATGCAGGAGTATGCCACACAGACCGGCTTCTGCCGCTCGCAACTGCTGCTCGCCTATTTCGGTGAAACAGACAGCGAGCCCTGCGGTCGTTGCGACATCTGCCGCCGCCACCGCCGCGAACAAGACTGATTTGGCACCCCAAGCAGCGCGACGAACCGGCGGGCGTATCACTTACTTGTAGAGGAAGCGCTTGATGCTCTTCTTCGGAGTCTTCTCAAACTCCTTCTCCTGCAGTTCGATCTTCAGTATCTGGCTGTATTTGGGCAGACGGTCGTTCAGCCGCTTCAGGTTCTCACGCATCAGTTCCGCAAGCGGTTGGCGGAAGTTCAGCTCGCCCTGCTGGTCGGGAAATACCAGCGCCACCAACTTGCCCTCGCGCTCCACCACCACCGATTCGGCCACGCCCTCCATGTTGTTCAGCTTGTCCTCTATCTCCTCGGGATAGATGTTCTGACCCGTGCTGCTCAGTATCATGTTCTTGTTGCGGCCCTTGATGAAGATGTTCCCCCGCTCGTCCAGCAGGCCTAAGTCGCCGGTGCGCAGCCAGCCGTCCTCAGTGAACACCTGACGCGTCCCCTCGGGGTTCTTGTAGTAGCCCGTCATCACGTTGTCGCCCTTCACTAATATCTCACCCACCGTATGCAGCGGGTCCTCCGAGTCAATGCGGACCTCGTTCCCCGGCAGCGCATGACCCGCCGAACGTGCCACAAACTCCTTCACGTAGCAGCCGCCTATCAGCGGACCGCACTCCGTCATGCCATAGCCCACCACAAAGGGGAAATGAATATCCAACAGCAGTTCCTCCACCTCTGGATTCACGGCCGCACCGCCTACGATGAAGTAGCGCAAACGTCCGCCGAAGGCGTCAAGCAGCTTCTTCTTCACCTTCCGCTTGATGATGCGCCCGATGCCGAACGGAGCGTTCCACAGCCTGCGCATCATGGCACCGTTGATAATCGGGAACACCGAGCGCTTGCATATCTTCTCTATCACCAGCGGCACCGTCACAATCATGTACGGGTGCACCTCCGCAAACGCCTTCATCAGCAGCGTCGGAGTCGGTGTCTTCGCAAGGAAATAGATATGACACCCTCCCGACAGCGGGAACAGAAACTCCGCCAACTGTCCGAACATGTGGGCGAGCGGCAGCATCGACACTAATTTCCAGCCCGGCTGATTGGGCAGATACGTATGTCCGGCCAGCAGGTTACCGCTCAGGCTGCGGTAGGTCAGCATCACGCCTTTGGGCGCTCCCGTCGACCCCGATGTGTAGTTGATGAGCATCAGCTCGTCCATATTGTCCGTGCGGTAGTGCACGTCCTCGGGCCGGAACCCCGCAGGATATTCTTTCCGGAAGACGGACTCTATGTCGCCTATCCCGTTCACGCGCACCTCACCCGCCTGCTGGTACAGCACCGTGAAGTCGGCTAATGTCACCACCGCTTTCAGCTGCGGCATATTCCGCGAGAGAGTGGCCGCATCCTGAGGCAGGTTTTTCCACACGTACGGACCCACTATCAGCAGCCGCGCATCGCTATGGTTCACCAATCCTTGGATGTCCTCCCCCGTAAAGTCTTGCAATATACTCACTATCACGCCGCCATAGGCCGCTATCGAGAGGTAACTCACCCCCCAGTTCGCGCAATTGCGCGCACACAGGGCTATCTTGTCCCCCGACCGGATGCCAAGCGCGCGAAAGAGCAGACCGACACGCGCCATTTGCTCAGCCAGGGTGCCGAAGGTGTAACTCACCTGACCGGCATAGTCGGTCAGCGCCGGTTCGTCCCAGTGAGCGGGAAAAACCTCGTTGTAGTATGCAAACAGATGTTTCATATCCGAAAGAGTTATCTGGTGAAGGGCTGTTCGTGGAATATTATCCGCCTGCAAAGGTACAAATAATTCCTGACACTGCCAACCTACCCCACCATAGAGACGTTACCTCGTCCCACCTCATGCTCTTTCAGATGACACCATGCTGATTCGCTTTACCTGCTGATAATCTGTCATATCCCGCTCCCATCGGCAAACTCTCTCTCCACTACGGGGCCCGACTGCGTGATGCGTGACCCAGGAGGCACATCCCGCGTTATCCACACGTTACCTCCTATCACACTGTCATGTCCAATGCGCACACGTCCCAAAATGGAGGCATTGCTATATATCGTCACGCGGTCCTCTATCACAGGATGACGAGGCAAGTCCATCGGACGACCTTCGCTGTCGTATTGGAAGTTCTTCGCCCCAAGCGTAACGCCCTGATAGAGCATCACACGGTTGCCTATCACCGTCGTCTCACCTATCACCACACCCGTGCCGTGGTCGATGGAAAAATACTCGCCTATCTGCGCTGCCGGATGAATATCAATGCCCGTCAACGAATGAGCTTGCTCTGCTATCATGCGAGGTATCACAGGAACTCCTAACCGATACAACGCATGGGCTGTACGGTGGTGCAACATTTCCATAATGCACGGATAGCTCAATACCACCTCTCCATAGTTGCTCACAGCGGGATCACGCAAGGCCACGGCCTCCACATCGGTCAGCACAAGACGCTTTATTTCTGGCAACTCAGTAACAAAACGTTCAGCCAGACTATTGGCCAACGCCGAGATGCCACTCTCAGCACCCTGCTCGCGACAGAATACGAAGCCACGCGCTATCTGCCGACACAGAATGCTGTATATCTGCTCCACTGCCACACCCGTATGAAACAGCCGAGTGTCCGAAGAGGAGGTCCGCTGGTCATAAAAACCAGGGAACACCACAGCACGAACGAACTGCATAAAACGTTGCAACTCTTCAGGCGACGGCAGTACGGCACCCGTGCGGAGCAGCATACGCTGCTCCGCTTCGCTCACCGTAGCAAGCGACTGGGCCGTACCAAGCAGAAAATCAGTTGGCAAGGGCATCATTGCACAGGATATTCGTCAAACGCATAGAGTATGGTGGACAGATAGCGCTCACCCGTATCCGGCAGCAGGGCTACAATGGTCTTACCCGCATTCTCCGGCTGAGTGGCCAACTGCCATGCAGCATACAGTGCCGCACCTGAACTGATGCCAACAAGCAGACCTTCCTTCGCAGCAAGTGTGCGCGATGCCAATACAGCCTGCTCGTCCGTAACGGTGTAGATATTGTCCACAACCGCTGCATTATAGGTCTGAGGTACAAAACCCGCACCAATACCCTGAATCTTATGCTTTCCAGCTACACCCGTACTCAGCACTGCCGAGCTCGCAGGCTCTACTGCCACCACCTTCACCGAATCTTTGTACTTCTTCAGCACCTTACCTACGCCACTCACGGTCCCACCCGTGCCTACGCCGGCCACAAAGATATCAACCTTTCCTTCGGTATCTGCCCAGATCTCCTCACCCGTCGTCTTCTCATGAATCAAAGGATTGGCCGGATTGACGAATTGCCCTAAGATAACCGAACCGCTAATCGCTTGATTCAGCTCTTCTGCCTTACGGATAGCACCTTTCATGCCATCAGCACCCGGAGTGAGCTCTAAACGAGCACCTAACGCTTTGAGCAGACTCCGACGCTCCAGACTCATCGTGTCTGGCATTGTCAGAATCACCTTGTAACCCTTCGCTGCTCCTACCCAAGCTAAGCCTACACCCGTGTTCCCTGATGTGGGCTCAATGATGGTGGCACCCGGCGTAAGCACACCCTTCGCCTCGGCATCATCAATCATCGCCAAAGCAATACGGTCCTTCACACTACCACCCGGGTTGAAGTACTCCAACTTCACGATAATGTCAGCCACTTGGCCATCAAGGCCCTTCACTCGGAGCATGGGCGTCTTGCCCACCAATTCCGTCAATTTGTTGTAAATCATAGTTTATAAATATAAAAGAATGAATATTTTATGCCTCACAAATGCTCGCAAACAAAAAGTCTGCCCATCGCTTTGATTGGCAGACTTATTGTTTATTGATATAACGTTCTCACATATCCGTTTATACTATATACCATGCCCTACCAATCAAAACGATTGATACAACAACAGGTATATGCAAAACGATTCGTCATAGTTGATTCTTGTTGACGCGGCAAAGGTACGGCAAATATTTCATCCGTACAATACTCACCTCACTTTTTTCTTATGTTTTTTTAATAAAGATAACCTACCAACACCTTCACCCTGCTCTGTGACGGCCGGTTCTGGTATCTCACCTAAGACGTAACGCTTATAATATGAGATTATAACGGTGGTTATCGGTAGCGCAATAATCATACCGGCCACCCCAAGCAGCGAACCCCAAATAGACAAAGACAACAGCATTACGGCCGGATTCATACCTATCACGTTCCCCATAATCAGCGGAGTGAGCACCAAGTCCTGAATAGCCTGCACCACGATGAACACCGCGGCTATCTCTATCAGTATTATCCAATAGGCCGTTCCCGTATCCGCCGACTGCAGGATGCCGAGCACCATCGTTACCGGAATGCCGAAAGCCTGCAGATAAGGCACCATGTTCAGCAGACCGATAAACAGACCCACCACCACCGCCAACGGCAGTCCTGTGATAAGAAAGCCGATGCTGAAGAGCACGCCCACACACGTTGCCACTAAAGCCTGACCGCGGAAATACTTGTTCATGCCCGCCTCCAGGTCGGCCAATATGCCATACACCATCTCGCGGTATTTCGGAGGCACGATGCTCCGCAACCCCGAACTTATCGACTCATAGTCTATCAGGATGAACACTAAATACAGGAAGCAGATGAATACGACGAACAAACCCGATACAAAGCTGAGCGAACCGCCTAACAAACCCGACAGATAAGGGGATATCTTGTCCCATATCGCCGAGAAGTTCACCTGCCCTATCAGCGCCTGCAGGTCCGCTTCCGCTATCCAGTTGCGTATCGCCTCCTGCCAGGCCGCTGGCAGCAGCGTCTCCGCGTTCAGGCCGCTCAGGTACGCACTCAGCAGCGACGACATCTTCGTCACCTCGCGCCCCACCAACGGCACCAGCATCGCTATCACGCCCGCCAGCACTAATGCTAACACCGCTAACGTCACAAACACCGCTAACGCACGGTGCTTCAGCCGCACTTTGTGCTGGAAGAAGTTCACTATCGGATGAAGCAGATACGCTATAAACCACGACACCACAAAAGGCAGCAGCACACCGCTCAGACGGCTCGTAATCAGGTACAGCCCCACCAACACCGCTATCGTGATGCACATCCGCACCGTGCGGTCCAAATCAAAAGGTCGGTCTTGCATATATTCAGGAATCTGTCAGTTGAATACGCTATAACAATCAATATATCACTATCTTTCCGGCATAGTTGCCTGCACGCAGCACGTACACGCCCCGCGGCAGCGTCCATTCGTATTCCGTCATGCCCGTGCTGCTCTGCATACGCTGTCCCGAGAGGGTATATACCTCCACCGGTGCATCGCCCGCATGGCTCACAACGAGCCGGTTGCCGGCCACGTAATAGTCCACCTTGCTCTCTTCCAGGGTGGCTAACGCCGACGGCATGTCGGTCGTCACTTCCACATTGTCTGTCACGTCCGTCACCGTCAGCCGGCCCTGCCCCTCCTCATAGCGGTAGCGCGCACCCGTCACCTCCACCTGATGCGGATGTTCGCCTGCACCGTTGGTCAGATAGGCCACAAAGCCGTGCTTCGTCGTCAGACGGTAGGCGGGAGCCAGCGTCTGGTTGCTGCTCACGCTGTACGTCGTCACTTCGTTGCGCAGCACCTGAACAGCCAGTTCCGGCCAGTCAATAAACGGGTTGCGGTTGCCTTGATAGTCCTGGCCGCCGTCGTTGCGCACCATCTCTGTCAGCGATGGCGGGTCCTGCATATGCCATTTCAGCATCACCTCCACGCTCTCGAACACGCCGTCCTTGGCGCTGCCCAGTTTGCTCAGCAGCTGAGCATTGCCGTTATACAGACCGCTCTTGTAGCCGCCCGCTTCGCCATATACGACATAATCGTACAAAATCACGCGGGCGCAGTCCCCGCGATACGTTCCGTTGTTCACGCCCTTATAGTCGCTGTTGCTGATGCTCACTTCGTTCGGGTCGTAATAGCCGTTGCTCTCGCCGTAGCCTATGTTCCCGCGATCGCTGTTCACCTTCACGCTTGCCGGACGCACCGACTGCATGTCGTGCCCCATTGCCGTCCCTTTGTCCGCACCCTTCGACTGCGGCCATGTGTGCTCGCGGTTGTAGGTCTTGCCTCCGTCCCACGTGCCGTTCATCGTGCTGCCGTCGTAGTAGCCGATGATGTTGCCCGCCTTGTTCAGGTCGCGGTCCACGTTCACGTACTCGCTGCGCAGCGAGTTGTAGCTGAAGCCGCTACCGCTGATGCGGCAGGTGTTACCCATCAGCTCGTTCAGCGTCCCGAACAGCCGGTCGCCGTCCTGCTGCACAAGCATCGTGTAAAGATAGTTGCCGCTGTAGTAGGCCGTCTGGCGGCTCAGGTAGGTGGTGTAGGCCGACCGGCCCTCGTCGGAGGCCACATGCGCCTGCATGTCAATGCCCGCATACGCCGCCACGGTGCACAGCAGGCCAATCAGGATAAGTAGATACTGTTTCATAACGTGTCTGTCTTTTTATCACCGCCCCATGGCCTTCGGAGCCTTGGGCGATGCAATGATGGTTTTCATGATATCAGTTGTTTCGGTTGTTCGTTTCCTCTTCTTCGCGTTTCACGTCCGCCCGTATCACTTCGCACACGTATTCCCACAGGCGGTGCACCTTGGTCTCCCCCGAAGCCTTTGCCTGCCGGTAGCGATCTTCCCACTGCGGACGTTTGTCCGCATCGCGGTATTCCGCGCTCGCCCGTCTCACCACCTCGCGCATGCGGTGGGCAGTGCGTAGCGACTCGCCGTGTACATCCTGGTCTGGGTTCTTGCATACGCGTATCCGCCCGTTCCGCATCCGGCAGTGGTAGTCCGCCGTTATCTTGCCCGACAAACCGCTTACAATACCGCCGTTCTGCGCCAACTCCTGCGCATAGCCCGTCCGGTGCAGCACCCGCACCGTCCGCCGGTCCGTCTCCTTTTTCCGTTGTCTCCATCCTTTACTCATAGCTTCCGATTATTACCAATTCAACAATTCACCAATTCCCCCCAAACCTGTCCGCAAAGATACAACTCTATTTCCATTCCCGCAAATGCCCGTGATCCATCTGCGCTATTCCCGCAAATGCCCGTATCCACCTGCGTCATTCATGCACCGCCTCCCTCACAGCCGGCTCTTGAGGCCGCCAAAGGGATTTCCCTGTTGCGCTGCAAAATTACTGCCCTTTCGCCCTCTTTGTTGGTAAAAATGCAAAAAAACTTTTTCGGAGGAGAAGACAGAAAAATGAACAAACCGATGACAGATAAGGGGTCTGCCCTGCTTTTCGCCGAAAGCGCCAAGCGGCAGCTGGAGATACCAGCATCCTGTAGCGCCCCGCAGCTGCCGGTTTAGCGCAGCCCTCCGCAGCTGCCGGCTTCCTATTCAGCGTCCATTGTCCGGCATACTATGCCGCCCGTCCGTTATTCTTGCCCCGTTCTTCCACTACGCGGGATAGTATCCCGCCGTATATTTTGAGCCGCCTCACCTCCGCAGACCGTCCCCTTCCATACGCTCTCATCTATATAATTATCGGATTTCAATCCCGCCACCAGCTCTCATAAAGTGCCCCGGGCGCCTGAGCTGTATGTATTTAGGATGTCCATAAGCTTTTACCCCCCCACAAAGGTACACCTTTCGGAGATAAACTGAGAGGACAGAAAAAAGTGGTTTTGCCATCAGCAATTCATCAGTCTGTACGTCAGGTACGCGGCATACAAAGCCAGGAGAATGGCACCATGCCAGCGGTTTAGCTCGTGACGGCGGTTGGTAAGGACTGCCAGCCAGATGAGCAACGCACCGAGAGTGACCATGACGCAATCCACCATAATGCCGTTGTACGCGGGCAGAGGCATGACAGTAGCTGACATACCCAGAATAAAGAACACATTGAACGAGACACTGCCGATGATGTTGCCCAAAGCCAGATCGCAGTTCTTTTTGAATGCCGCCACCACGGATGTAGCCAACTCAGGCAATGATGTAACGAATGCGACCACCGTCATGCCAATCACCAGACTGCTGCCCCCGAACCGTTTGGCGAGTGCCGACGCACCGTCCGCCAAACAGTCTGCCCCTAACGTAAGCAGAACAAACCCGGAAAGGATGACAAAAATCAGCGTGGTGATGTTCGCCAATAGTGTTTCTAATGATTGATACACAATGCGTCATGAGCAATTTTTCTTTCTGAATACGACATGTTCGTTCAGGATAAAGTTCACAATGCCGGAAACGCAAAGTGCCAAGATATTACAAATCAGTACATCCCATCCGCCAGAGAAGCGTTCGATGAGCAGTAGCGCACCCATCTTTATCAGGAAAGTACCGGTGCAGGAGAGGTTGTAACCCGCGTAATGGCGGAGAAACGAGCGGAGCGTGTGCGCGGAGATGCGGTCGCGCCAGACGGAATAATATGCCAGCACGAAATTGGTCAGTACGGCACATTCGAACGAGATGAACGGTGAGAGCAGATATTCGCCCCAATAATAGCTTTTGAACAAGTAGTCCGAGCAGAGCCACAGAACGCACATGTCCACCGCCGTTCCTGCCAGCGTGGAGAGCAAAAAGCGGAGATACCGGATTGCTATGCCTTTATACCTGCCCATTTTTCGGATGCTTGGGTAGCGGGTCTTGTTTGGCAAACCAGTGCAGGTCCTTGAAGAAACTGACGAAATAGAAAACACAGAGAATAGCCAGAATGCCTATGCCGATGATGTCCAGCGTGCCGTAATGGATTGTTTCGCCGAAATAAGAGAACGAACCATGGTATGCGGTGAGCGCAGGTACGTACATCAGCAGAATATTGGCAATGACGATAATCAGGCGGAACTCCGTCGGTCCCATCTTGCCGTACGTCAGTTTGAACTCGCTTTTGAGGTGGGCGTTGATGCTGACATAGACCGTGAGTGCCAGATAAGCGGCATAGCACAGCAGCGCCACGCTCATGTTTATCAGCGGCGAGAGACCCGCTCCGATAAACATAAACGCCTCGGTGACGGTGTCGATGTTATGGTCAAGGTAATAACCATAGAGCGGCCGCTGGGTGTTGCGCACACGGGCGATAGTGCCGTCCAGCGAATCGCCGAACCAGTTGATAACCAAGCCAAAGCATGACAGCCATAGCCAGTAGATGCTATAGTGCGTCAGGAAGAAACCCAGTCCGCAGAGTGCCGAGCCGAAGAGTCCGAACCATGTCAGCATGTCGCTGGTGACCCATTGGGGCATACGCGATGCCATCCATACGAGTGCTTTTTTTTCCACCCCGTTCAGCAGCGAGGTCTGAATACGTGTTGATTGTTTGATTTCCATATTTATTGTTTTATTAAATATTATACTATCGGTGCCAAGTGGCGCATGAGGCGTTGCCACGGCGTGGGATGCGCTTCTGCTGCTATGACCAAACGGCAGATGGGGAGGTCATTCTCGAAGATCTGTTTCTGCTGCAACGCCACCTCACGGTCATAGAAGAAAGTGTTAATCTCGTAGTCGATACCGAAACTGCGGTAATCAAGGTTCGCCGACCCGACGCACGAGAGGTAGTCGTCGCAGACGAGGGTCTTGCTGTGCATGAACTCGCCCGAGCGGACATAGAGCTGCACACCCGCTTCCGTCAGTTCGGCGTAATAACTCTTGTTAATAGGGCGCATGATCGCTGTGTCGCAATGTTCTGGCACCATAACCCGCACATCCACACCGCGTTGCACCGCATTGCGCATGGCACTGATGAGCGACGGAGGCGGGGCGATATACGGACTTTGGAACCAGACGTACCTCTGCGCATGGTTCAGAATCCATTCATAGGCTGTCAGCAGCACCGGCTCGGGCGAAGTCGGGTCATCCGGCGTAATCTGGGTGAGAACCCTCCATTGCCCCTTCTCGGCGGAGTCCGTTCCGGCGTGAAGACGCTCCGGGAAGAAGTTGACTAAAGCAGAAGGGATGTGCCCTCCTACGGCAAGCCATGTATCCAGAAAGGCAAGTTGCAGCGAGGCTACAGCCGTTCCGGTCAGCCGCAGATGCGTGTCACGCCAGCGGTGGAAATAATTCGCGGTGATATTCATGCCCCCGGTATAGCCGATGCGGTTGTCTATGACCACTATCTTCCTGTGGTCGCGGTAACTGAGCGTCAGCAGAAAACGCAGCAGCGAGAACTTGGAATCGGAGAAATTGACCACCTCCACACCTGCCTTGCGCATGGAGCGGAAATAGAGGTTCGGAATAGGCCAGTTGGCGATATTCTCGTTGATGAACCGCACTTTGACGCCCTGTCGCGCTTTCGCCATCAGAAGCCGCCTGATCCGTCTGCTGCTCTTGTCGATGCCGAAATGGTAGTATTCCATGTGGATGGACTCTTTGGCGTTCAGGATGTCGCCGATGAGCAGGTCATGTTTACGCCTGCCGGAAGTGATGATCTCCACGTCAGAAACCGCCACACTCGGTCGTCCGTTCTGAGCAAGCAGCATGACTAACGGACGGAAACGCTGCTCCACGCGCATCGTGAGGCTGTTGGAGAACAGCAGCCGTTGCAGCGCTTCGGTGTCCTCTGCCTGCATCCTCGCGTGAAGCCGGCGGTGCTTGCGTTCATAGTTGCGGCTGCTGCGCCAATTGATA
>JAFUEI010000036.1 GCA_017464025.1 Paludibacteraceae bacterium
GCGGAACGAACACCAAGTTCGGTATCGTGGATGCCCGTGGAAACGTTATCAACTCTTCGTCCATCAAGACGCAGCAGTACACCGACATCAACGAGTATTGCGACGTGCTCTGCCAGGAGATGATGAAACTGGTGGATGCCCAGGGCGGAATAGAACTCATACGCGGCGTGGGAGCCGGCGCACCGAATGCGAACTACTATACCGGCAACATCGAGGACGCCGCCAACCTGCCTTGGAAAGGCATCGTGCCTTTTGCGCAGATGATAAGCGACCGCATGGGTGTTCCGTGCCGCATCACCAACGATGCGAATGCCGCGGCTATGGGCGAGATGACCTACGGTGTGGCCAAAGGAATGAAGAACTTCATCATGATAACGCTCGGCACCGGCGTGGGGTCGGGTATCGTTATCGACGGCAAAGTGGTGTATGGTCACGACGGCTTTGCGGGCGAACTGGGTCATACGAAGATTATCCGTGACGGCTCCGCCCGTCCGTGCGGTTGCGGCCAGAAGGGCTGCATTGAGGCCTATGCCTCGGCCAACGGCGTGGCCCGCACGGCGCAGGAACTGCTCCAGACCACGAAGCGTGCTTCGCTGCTGCGCAACATGCCCGTGAAAGATGTCACCTCCAAAGACGTCTTCGACGCCGCCATGCAGGGCGATGAGATGGCCAAAGAGATATTTGAATATACGGGTACGCTGCTCGGTGCGAAACTGGCCGACTTCATTGCATTCTCGGCTCCGGAGGCTATTGTGCTCTTCGGCGGACTCACCAAAGCCGGCGACATCCTGATGGAGCCTGTGGTGCGTTCGATGAACGAGAACGTGGTACGCTTCTGGAAAGGCAAGGTGAAGGTGCTCTTCTCCAGCCTGAAGGACTCGGATGCTGCCATCCTCGGCGCTTCTGCACTCGTGTGGGATGTGGATGCGCATGCACCGA
This sequence comes from Paludibacteraceae bacterium, assembly GCA_017464025.1. Taxonomy (GTDB): domain Bacteria; phylum Bacteroidota; class Bacteroidia; order Bacteroidales; family Paludibacteraceae; genus Colicola. Next base: position 940 of record JAFUEI010000036.1, read on the forward strand.
TGACCCCTACTGCCAACGTGTAAATCATAACTCCGGCCTTGCTGTCTCTGCTCTATCAGTTTCCGGGGTGGCTGCAACGCCTGTATAGGGGTGTTGTATGGCGCAAGAACACGTCATCGAAAGTGATTTATCTCACTTTCGATGACGGTTGCATACCCGAAGTGACGCCCCGCGTGCTTGACCTGCTTCGCGAGGCCGGTGCAAAGGCCACCTTCTTCTATGTGGGCGACAACATCCGCAGGCATCCGGAACTGTTCGCACGCATCGTGGCGGAAGGACATGCGGTGGGCAATCATACCACCCGTCATTTAGCCGGTCTGCAGACGCCGACCGATGCTTATTTAGCCGATGTGGAGGCGACAGACAGGTTGTTAGACCGCGTTGCGGGGACAGAGCGGGTTCGTCTGTTCCGCCCGCCCTACGGACGGATGCGCCCCGCGCAGAAGCGGGCGTTGCTTAGGACGCACACCATCGTGCTGTGGGATGTGCTGACGCACGACTACAGCCCGCGCTATACGCCCGAACGCATCATGCAGGTCATCCGCCGCTACAGCCGGCCCGGGTCGGTGGTGGTGTTTCACGACTCGCTCAAGGCGGCGGACAACATGCTGGCTGTGCTGCCCGAGGCACTGCGCTTCTGGAAAGAGCAGGGCTATGAGGTGAGAAGAATAGAAGATTGACCGACCTACTACAGCATAATCATCCGTTTAGCTGACTGCCATGCCCGAACTGCTCCTGCATTATATATGGCTCCGCAAAGCGTTTATGGCCTTCCCTCAAACGACCACCGACGGTCGGGAGGTGGAGGTGGTGGATGTGGGTCTGCATAATATGGATGCGGGCCCCGACTTCTTCAATGCCAAGTTGCGCATCGGAGGCGTCATGTGGGCGGGCAATGTGGAGATACATGTCCTTTCGTCGGACTGGTACCGTCACGGGCACGACACCGACCCGGCCTATGACAGCGTGGTGCTGCATGTGGTCAAGCGGGCCGACCGCGAGGTGTATAATTCAAGAGGAGAGGCTGTCGTACAATGCGAACTGCGTTATCCCGAGGCGGAGCATCAGTTAGAGCGTCTGTTGCAAGACCGGCAGGAGCTGTGCCGGATGCGCCTTACGGCAGACCCCTCGCTGCTCACCGACGACTGGAAGCGCTCGCTGCTCCGCGACCGCATGCGCCGCAAGACGGAGGCCATAGACCAACTGTTAGAACTCACGCGCAACAACTGGGAGGAGGCCTTTTACATCACGCTGGCTCACAACTTCGGTTTCCACACCAACGGGTTGCCTTTCGAACTGACGGCCCGCCAGACACCGCTTGCCTTTCTGCTGAAGCACCGCAACAGCCTCTTCCAGTTGGAGGCGATGCTTTTCGGACAGTCGGGTCTGCTCACCGAGACCGCGGCCACCGATGACTATTCGCACCGCTTGCTGGCAGAGTACCGGTTTCTGCAGCAGAAGTTCTCGCTGGTGCCGATTGACGGCAGCCGCTGGAAGATGCTCCGCATGCGGCCCCGGAACTTCCCCCATGTGCGTATCGCCCAGTTTGCGGCCCTGCTCCATCAGTCGGAGTTCCTCTTCTCGCAAGTGGTGCAAGAGACCGGCCTCAAGCAACTGCGCAGCCTGTTCGATGCAGAGCCGTCGGACTACTGGCAGACCCACTACCGCTTTGGCGCTCAAGCGCCCTTGTCGGTCAAGACCTTGGGCAAGACGGCTGTCGATCTGCTGCTTGTCAACACGGTGGCTCCCTATCAGAACGCTTGGGCAGCTACCCGTAGCAACAGGGCAGGGCAGGAAGGGGCATTCGCTCTGCTGGAGGCTATACCGGCCGAGCGTAACCACATCACCGACCGCTGGCGCTTGCTCGGACTGACCGTACGCACGGCGGCCGACAGCCAGGCCTATATACAACTGTATGAACACTATTGCCTCGTCAACCGATGCAGCGGCTGCGACGTGGGCTATCAGATATTCACCGTCAAAAACTGACCTGTCAAGGTCCCCCAAACATGCATCACGTTAGCCGACACATCCTTCCCATCGTCCTGCTTGTCTTGCTCTCTGCCTGTGCCAACCGTGGCGTAGGGCCGCAGGGCGGACCCAAAGACGAGACTCCTCCGAAAGTGGTGAGAGAGACCCCTCAAAACGGTAGTCTCAACTTCGAGGGACAGCGCATAGAGATTCTTTTCGATGAGTACGTTCAGCTTGACAATGTGGCAACCAACGTGCTCATCTCGCCGCCGCAGCAACGTCCGCCGGAGGTGAAGGCATACGGCAAGAAGGTGCAGGTCAGTTTCCCCGACCCGCTGCAGGACTCTACTACCTATACCATCGACTTCGGGTCTGCTATCTGCGACAACAACGAGAAGAATCCTCTGCCGGGCTACAGCTTTGCTTTCTCTACGGGCGATGCCATCGACTCGCTGCAGGTGGGCGGTCTGCTGCTCAATGCGGAAGATCTCAATCCCGTCAGCGGCGTGGTGGTCGGTATTCACAGCAACCTCAGCGACAGCGCTCTGCAGTCGGTCCCCTTCAACCGTATCACCAAGACCGATGCGGAAGGACGCTTCACCATCCGCAACGTGCACGGCGGCACCTACCGCATCTATGCCCTCAACGATGTGAGCAAGGACTATCTCTATCAGCCGGGCGAAGGACTGGCATTCTCCGACACGCTCATTGCCCCTCTCTGCCGCACGCAGACTGTGCAGGACACCGTGTGGCAGGACTCCGTGACGGTTGATAGCGTCCGCTTGGTGCAAACCACGCATTACGAGCCGGACAGCCTTGTGCTCTTCTATTTCACGGAGAACAAGCAGCGCTGCTATTTCCAGCGGGTGATTCGCGAAGAGCAGCATCGTTTCACGCTGCTCTTTGCCGCGCCACAGGACTCGTTGCCCGTGTTGCGGGCCTTAGGCGACACCGACTGGCTGCCGCTCTCGCTGATGCAGGTCAACCCGACGCGCGACACGCTGGTGATATGGCTCACCGATTCGGCTGCTATCCGTATGGACACGCTTCGCTTCGAGATGAGCTACTGGAAGTCCGATTCGCTCTACAACCTGCAGCCGCAGACCGATACGCTCACCTCCCTATGGCGCGCACCGCGCATCAGTGCGCAGGCCAAGGCGCGTATGGACCGCCAGAAGCAGGAACAGCACCCTGAGATAACGGGCAACGGCTCGTCCCCCTTCGAGATTTACAATCCGTTGCGCATCCGCCTCACAACGCCCGTGAGCACTGTCTCTACCGACAGCATCCGCTTCTCGCAACGGGTGGACGACAAACTCCGGCCTCTGCCTTTCACGCTCCTGCCGGCTGACTCCTCAAGGATGGTGTATGAGATTCATCACGACTGGCTGCCTGACACCGACTATGAGCTGGAGCTTGATTCGGCGGCCTTCACCGACATCTACGGCAACACCACCCTGATGCGCAAGTTCATGTTCCATACCCGTACACTCGATGAGTACTCGACACTGATTGTCAAGGTGGAACCTTTCGACAGCCGGGCGATGATTCAGGTGCTTGACGACAAAGACCAGCCTGTGCGTACCTTGCGTGCCCAGCCCGAAGGAGTGCATTTCACCTACCTCAAGCCGCAGAGCTATTATCTGCGTCTCTATTTGGACCTTGACGGCGACAGTCTCTGGACTACCGGCGACTATGCCACCCGCCGGCAGCCGGAGCCGGTATATTACTTTCCCTCGAAGCTGACGTTGCGTGCCAACTGGGACTTCGAGGAGACGTTCAGTCTGACCGACCCCGCTCTTGCAGGCACCAAGCCTGCCGCCCTGCGCAAGACGATGGATGCCACCAAGAAGAAATAAGATGAAGCGGGCGGCTGACATACTGCGGGCGGAGTTTCTGTCCGGTCGATCGGCTTTCGACTGGGCCTTTCTCGGGCTCGGGCTGCTGGTGCAGGCTGCGGTTTTTGCCGTGGAGCCTGCCGAATGGCTCTCCGTGGTGAGCGGCATGGCGGGTATCGTCTCCGTGATTCTCTGCTCGCAGGGAAAGATTAGCACTTTTCTGTTCGGCTTCGTGCAGATAACCACCTATCTGGTGCTTTCCTGGCAACAGCGGCTGTATGGCGAAGTGGCCGTCAATGCGTTCTATTTTCTCTCGCAGTTCTACGGCATCTGGCTTTGGGCCCGCCGCTATGCCGTCCGGCAAGACAATTGCTCGGCCGAACTGCATACACGCCGCATGGGCCTGAAAGCCTTCGGCTTGTTGCTGCTGTCGGTGGCGGCGTGTTCGGCGCTGACGGGCGGGATGCTGGCAGCGTGGACGGATGATACGCAGCCATGGCTCGATGCCTTCACTACGGTGCCGGCACTGACGGCACAGGTGCTGCTCGTGATGGCCTATCGGGAGCAATGGCACTTTTGGTTGCTGGTGGATGTACTCTCGGCCGTGATGTGGGTTCGCGCAGGCGACTGGTGCCTCTTTGCCCAATATGTATTCTGGTGTGCCAACTGCCTGTACGGCCTCCGCCGCTGGAAAGAGAAGAGTAGGGAAGGATAACACAATTCCCCGATTCCCCAGTTCTCAGTTCTCCGATTCCCCAGTTCCCCGATTCCCCATCTCCGCCCCTCCTGTTCGCTGTCGATTTGGTACCGTTTATCCGCCGATTTGTGCACATGGGAACTATGCGGCTTTGCTGTTTCCTCAGGAATGCGTAACTTTGAACGCTAAAAACCTGTTGAACTGCAAAACCGAAGGCCTGCCCGTGAGGGTGAGCCGGTGCATATACCATGATGAAACATCGCGTAGCCCTTTTTCTTTGGGCGCTTATGTTGGCTGTAGCTCCTGTCGGTGCACAGCGTCTTTACGAGATTAGTCGTCAGTCGATGAACGGCACCCGTGTGGAGGGTGCCTCTGTTGCTGTATCTGCTGCTAGCCCTTCCGCTGCTTTGTCTTCGGCAGGATCCTCCGGCTCTGTGATGTTCTATAGCGGCTCGGCGCAGTTCGGTCCTTCGCAGGGCTCGCTGGGTGCCGCCCCTCGGGCGCAGATATATGCTCCGGGGGCTTCCTCGCCCGCCGGACCGCGTGTGGGCGTGCGCCGTGTGAACGAGAAGGACGACGATGATGACGATGATTTCGGCGGGTTGGACAACAATCCGGGCACCAACCCGGGCGATGGCGGTGAGCAGTCGAAGATATCGCCGATAGGCGAAGGCTGGCTGCTGCTCGCTCTGTTGGCTTTGGCTTATGGAGCCCTGCGGAAGAGAAAAGGCGAGGAAATATAGGCGACAGGACCAGTTCTGTTTATGATGTCAAACTTAAGATATGAATGTCAAACTTAAGATATGCAGCCGCTCTGCTGCTAAAATAGGAGCAAACGATATTTGACAGATTGGATGGTATGGGGAGGTCATTGATAAGCGAAGGGGCGGATTTGTTGATCAAAGGAAAAGCGTTACCTTTGCTGGCGGGAATAGGGGAACTAGTTATCCTAGTTATCCTAGTCGTCATAGTTTTCCTATTTTTCCTATTCATCCTGAAATTATTAACCCCTTATATTAACCCCTTAAATTTTCCGAACTATGTCATTCCTTAATCAGGGCGGTTTTCTTCAGACCGGAGGCGATTACAGAGACCTTATCTTCTATAAGAAGACCAAAATTCTATATGATATGACCTTCTTCTTCAAGGAACGGTACCTGCAGAAGGGCGACCATACGCAAGACCAAATGGAGCAGGCGGCACGCTCGGGCAAGCAGAATATAGCCGAGGGACACTCCGACGGGATGACGAGCCTTGAGATGGAACTCAAACTCGTGAATGTGGCCCGTGGAAGTCTGATAGAACTTCGTGAAGATTATGAGGATTATCTCAGGGTGCATGGTTTGCCGCAGTGGGATAAATCACATCCGCGCTACGAACGAATGAGGCGCTTCTGCTACGAGCATCACGAACCAAAGGATTATCAGCCGTATTTTGAGAAGTGGACAACGGAGGAGTTTTGCAATGTGGCTCTTACGCTGATTCATCAGGCTGACAGAGGAATGTGGAAGTGGCTACAGATGAAGGAGGCTCAGTTCCTCGCCGAAGGCGGTATCAGGGAGAAGATGTCCGCCGCCCGCCGCCGTGCAAGAGGATATTAGAAAACGAGGAGAACGAATCGTCCTATGAGTCCTATGAAAAATAGTCATCATAGTAAGAATAGTCCACCTAATACCTATACCATCCAGACGAATATGCCGTAAGGCTTTTCGCGTGCTGTTTTTTATTAGAAAACCAATTCCTATGAGCTATAGGAAAACTATGAGAAATAGTCATCCTATGAGTCCTCATCATTATAAAACGATAACAACATAAAATTCATATACAATGAAAACTCTTAGTCTTCAATCAATAAGCAAGGTACGGCTATCCCTATCGACCGCCCAAACAATCATCCACCTCCGTCGCATCGCTGCCGTCATGCTCTGCTTGCTCACCTTCGGTGTGGGAGAGATGTGGGGAGAACCATGGGTTTCTCGTTCAACTAACGGAGGTAAAATTGCGACAAAAACAGTAGGTGATAAATTGAACGGTGGTAATGAATGGAATTATACCTACATCACGAATGGTGGATGGAATAATGCGACAGACATACAAGTGTTAGTTGGGACTTCAACATCTTCTTATACATCTGTTAATGCAGTTTGGAAATCTGATGGTGACGGTTCCAACAAAAATGTCGCTGCTGATATCGGAAATGTATCTTTTGACAAGAGCGGTTTGTGGTATGCAGTTGGTAAATATACTTTAGACTCAAAGACTGTATATACTACAACAAACGGCACTTGGACAAACAATGAGACATTAGCATTTGGAACCAATAGTGAACCATATTGGCAAGTAAATCCTCCGGCCATCAAATCGAACTCTATATCTATAAGTGCCACGAACACGGCAGCTGGCAGCGGTTCAGGACTAACAAGCGGAAGTCCGATAATATTGGTTAGTGGTATGGCATCTACACTTACCATTACGGCAACACAAAATGTATCTGATGCCAATTCAGCATTATATTGTAAATTTGCTTCAGGTTCATATTCTACGACCAAAACCTACAATATTGCAGCTAACACCTTGACCTCGAATCAAACGTTGGCCTTGAATGTTAAGTATAGAAACAACTCGGCAAGTCTTGATGGTGCAGAAACAACAGCTACTATATATTACAAGTGGGCAGCCCCTTCTCCTGCTGTCACACTTTCTGCTGCGAAAACAACCGGTATCAATGTCGGTGAGACTGTCCGCCTGACCGCAACGGGAAGCAACGCAAGCAATATTACTACATACGATTTTTATGAGGGAGAGACAAAGAAAGGAACGGTCACTACTACAGCAACTACGGCAACATACGATTATATTCCTACCACAACGGGTAATAAGACGGTAAAGGTGGTAATGACTTACAGTAATGGTAGCAATACAATCACATCCTCTAATGTGTCTCTTACGCTGAACGTCCCGTCGGTCTCGCTTGCTGTCAAGGCCGGCAGTTCAAGCGAGATATATCTTGGTGAGACTACCACCATCATGAAGGCCACCCCGGCCAATGTGGGAGCAGGTGTAACACCGAGTTATGTGTTTACCGACCAAGCGTCGCCGGCCGTATCCTCCTCATCGCAGACCGCTACCGAATGGACATATATGCCC
>JAFUEI010000037.1 GCA_017464025.1 Paludibacteraceae bacterium
CGTAGAGCCAGACCAGCATACTGCCTATGGCAGCCATCCATGCGTCCAAAACGATACCATCATAGGCCGGCAGAGGACGGATAACGGCACTTATGGCCAGGACGAAGAACACATTGAAGATGTTGGAACCTATGACATTGCCAAGGGCGATGTCGCTGTTGTGCTTGAAGGCAGCAATGACCGAGGTGGCCAGTTCGGGCAGGGATGTGCCTAACGCCACAATGGTCAGTCCGATGACGGCTTCAGACACGCCCAAGCCGGTAGCGATACGGACCGCACTCTTGACAATCATCTCGCCTCCTGCCACCAAGCCGGCCAATCCGCACAATACCAGCAGCACGGCCTTTCCCGCCGCCATAGGTTGTACGACTTCGGCAGAGGCTTCGTCAGGATGGTCGTGGGCATGGCGGAAGGTGTTATAGAGGAAATAGCAGAACAGCACCAGCAAGACGGCACCTCCCAAGCGGGTGATGCCGGGCACGGACTCGCCGAACGGGGAAGGAATGGCCACTGCGGCAAACACCAGAACGGCGGCGATGATGCTCATGGGGATGTCGAAGTCGCGCGAGCGCTTCTGGGAGACGACGGGCCATACAAGGGCCGTGAGACCGAGGATAACGAAGGTATTGATGATGTTGGAACCCAGGATGTTGGTAATGGCCAAGTCGGTGGAACCATCGGCCACAGACACCATATTAACCACAAACTCCGGCATCGAAGTGCCGAAAGCCACCACGGTGAGCCCAATAACAAGGTCACTGATGCCGAAGCGTTTGGCGATGGCCGAAGCGCCGTCAACCAACCAGTCGGCCCCTTTGACAAGCAGCACGAAGCCCACTATGAGGGTGGCCGCCAGCATCCAGGGATTGTCCAGTAAGGAAAGCAGATTGTCCATATATGTATGTATGTTTGAAAAGAGCGGATTGCCCGCATCAGACATTGAAGAGGAAGTGCATGATGTCGCCGTCCTGCACGAGGTAGTCTTTTCCCTCGATGCCTAATTTGCCGGCAGCCCGGCATTGCGACTCGCCACCGAGAGCGATGAAGTCGTCGTACTTGATGACCTCTGCACGGATGAAGCCACGCTCGAAGTCGGTATGAATGACGCCGGCGCACTGGGGTGCCTTCATGCCCTCGCGGAAGGTCCAGGCCCGCACCTCGTCGGAACCGGCGGTGAGGAAGGTCTTGAGTTTGAGCAACGCATAGGCGGCCTTGATGAGGCGGTTAACGCCCGACTCTTCGAGTCCGATTTCCTCGAGAAACATCTGCCGCTCCTCGTAGGTCTCCAGTTCGGCAATCTCTGCTTCGGTCTGTGCGGCAACGACAAGCACTTCGGCATTCTCGCCCTTCACGGCCTGGCGCACCTGCTCCACATAGCGGTTTCCGCTGACGGCCGAAGCCTCGTCCACATTGCAGACATAAAGCACGGGTTTGGCCGTCAGCAGGAAGAACTCGCGCGCTATGGCCTCTTCTTCCTTGCTCTGCAGTTCGACGGTGCGTGCCGAGCGGCCTTGCTCCAGCACGGCCTTATAGCGCAACAGCAGTTCCAGAGCGGCTTTGGCCTGCTTGTCGGCCCCGACCTTGGCTTGTTTCTCCACCTTCGAGATGCGTGCCTCGACGGTCTCAAGGTCCTTCAGCTGGAGTTCGGCATCGATAATCTCCTTGTCGCGTACGGGATCGACGGTGCCGTCAACGTGGACAACATTGTCGTCGTCAAAGCAGCGGAGTACGTGAATAATGGCGTCGGTTTCGCGAATATTGGCGAGGAATTTATTACCAAGCCCTTCGCCTTTAGATGCACCTTTCACCAGACCGGCGATATCCACAATTCCGACGGTGGTAGGGATGACGCCTCGTTCGGGATGGCAAATTTCGGCCAGGCGGTTCAGTCGTTCGTCAGGGACGGTGATGACCCCGACATTGGGCTCTATGGTGCAGAAAGGGAAGTTGGCTGATTGTGCCTTCGCATTGCTCAGGCAGTTGAATAGTGTGGATTTCCCCACATTGGGGAGTCCCACGATACCGCATTGAAGTGACATGGTTGTTTGGTATATTGAATATGGAATGATTGATATGAATTGCTGTTTTTAGTTGTTTCCCATCTCGCGTGAAAGCAGTTGCTCCAGTTCGTCTATCTTGACGGGGCGAAGTGTCTCGCCCTCGGCCACGGTGATACTACCCGTCTCTTCGGACACAGCGATGGCGAGGGCATCGGTCTTCTCGGCAATGCCGAGGGCGGCACGGTGACGCAAGCCGTAGTGCTGGGGGATGTTCTGGTTTTTGGATACGGGCAGTATGCAAGCGGCGGAGCGTATGCGTCCGCCGGTGATGATGAGTGCTCCGTCGTGGAGGGGTGTGTTCTTGAAGAAAATGTTCTCTATCAGGCGGGCGCTTATCTGAGCGTCGAGCGACTCGCCAGACTCGGCATAGGTGCGCAGGTCCTGCCCGCGGGTGATGACGATGAGGGCACCTGTCTTCTGTGCGGCCATCTTCTTACATGCCAGCACTATCTGCATCACGTTCTTCTCTTCCCGCTGACGCTGCCTGTTGGTATGCAGACTGCGGTGGATGGCATCAAGCGAGAAACGCGAACCGAGGCGGGAGAAGAACGAGCGTATCTCATCCTGGAAGATGACAATCAGCGCGATGGCCCCGACCGAGATGATGCGGTCGAACAACGCACCCGTAAGCTCCAGATTGAGCACATAGGAGACGAGAAACCAGACGAGAATAAAGGCCAGCAGTCCCCAGAAAACGTTGGCCGCCCCCGAACGCCGCAGCAGACGGTACATCTCGTAGAGGATAATGGCGACAAAGAAAATGTCGATGATGTCTTTTATGCCGATTTGGAAGCCCATGTGCAAAATTGTTTATTGAGGGAGGTTGAGATCAGAGAGGTTCAGAGAGTAGCATATTGAGGTGGCACCGCAGGTTGCGGGACTGTGAGCAGATGGATGCGTATGGCTTCGACGGCAGGCCGGACATCGTGCACCCTCAAGAAAGAAGCCCCTTCGCGCAGCGCCACCATGTGGGCGGCAGTGGTGCCGTTCAGTGCCTCATCGGCCGTACAGGAGAGTGCCTGCTGAATCATCGACTTGCGGGACAGACCTGCCAGAAGGGGCACGTCCAGCACCTGCAGGCAGCGGAGGCCGGCAAGCAGTTGCCAGTTCTGCTCCGTCGTTTTGGCCAGCCCGAAGCCCGGGTCGGCTATCACGTCGGTAACGCCGAGGCGGTGCAGACGGTCGATACGCCGCTGCAGCCAGTCCGTAATATCAGCCAAGAGGTTGTCGTAGTCGGTGAGTTGCTGCATGGTCTGCGGCGTGCCGCGCATGTGGGTCAGCACATAGGGTACATGCAGGTCAGCCACCGTAGGGAACATGCCGGCATCGCCCTCGCCGCCGGTTACATCGTTGACCAGTTGGACACCGTAGCAGGTCACGGCACGGCGGGCGATCTCCGCCCGATAGGTATCCACCGACAAGAGCGCATCGGGGAAACGGCTACGCAACAGCCTGAGAGCAGGCTCCAGACGCTTCCACTCCTCTTCTGCCGAGGGCTGAGGACTGCCCGGCCGCGTGGAGCAGGCGCCCACATCAAGCAGAGCCGCGCCTTCCGCCAATGCACGGTCCGCAGCTTCAGCGAGTTGTTGCTCCCCTTCCAGACGAGAAGAGGAGAAAAAACTGTCAGGCGTCACATTCAGCACGGCCATCACGCAAGGTACGGAGAGGTCGTGCAGCACACCGCCGATGTTGAGAAAACGCTGCATAAGCACGGATGGGCTGGTTTCGGTCTGCAAAGATACAAAAAAATCCAAACTCCCGCCAAGAAGCATGCATTTTCAGAGGAAGGAGGTGTGTTTTCAGACCAAATTAGGGGTAAAATAGCCGTTTTTCTGTTTTTTTCACCCGAAAGCTTTGCGTGTAAGCAAAAAAATTGTAACTTTGCGGGCTGAATGCTTATTGCACAAAAAGTCATATTTTATGAATAAGGTTAGAATCATTGCAATCTTTTCGCTGGCAGTCCTCCTCGGAGCCTGCTCCAGTCGGGAACTGAACACCAAAACCTCCAACACGACGGGGTGGAACTACTTTGACGAGCGGACCACCAACTTTGAGGCGCTGGCCGATATTGATGCCGGCATCCCTACAGGAATGGTGCCTATTCAGGGCGGTACGTTCATGATAGGCGAGCATGACGAGTTCATCACCGCTCCGCGCGACAACTCGCAGCGTAGCGTCACCGTTACCTCCTTCTACATGGACAAATACGAAGTGACCAACCTGAACTGGCGCGAGTATTTGCACTGGATGGAAATCGTGTTCGGCCAAACCGCTCCCGAGCTGGTGCAGAAAGTGCTGCCTGACAGCACTGTATGGCGCGAGGAACTGGCCTACAACGATCCATACGTGGAGAACTACTTCCGTCACCCCGCTTTCAGCTTCTACCCGGTTGTGGGCGTAAGCTGGACGCAGGCCATGGCCTATGCCAAATGGCGTACCGACCGCGTGAACGAGCTTGCGCTCATCAAGGCCGGCGCGATTGCCACTCCCGACTTCCAGGGTCTGCAGGCGACCGATGACGAAGGCTACAAGGACGAATGGGAGACGGAGACCGGCTATTACATGGACGAATTTGAGGTGCCCGACCCTGAAGACCCCACCAACACCATCACAATGTATCGTCCTTCGTACGATTATATCCGCGACAAGTTTGTCTTCAGCACAGAGAAATATCTTACAGTAGGTGACTACCAGCCGGAGTTCGGCCGTCGTCCGAAGACCGACAGCTACGGCAACGAGCGCAAGGTGAACCGCACCGACGGCATCCTTGTGGCGGGTTACCGTCTGCCTACCGAGGCCGAGTGGGAGTTTGCCGCTTATGCCCCCGTAGCCGGCGAGGACGGTCTGACCATAGAAGGCAAGATATACCCCTGGTCGGGCTACCATCCGCGCAACCTGACCAACAAGCAGCGCGGACAACTGCAGGCCAACTTCGTACGTGGCAGAGGCGACATGATGGGCGTGAGCGGCGCACTAAACGACCGCTACGTCATCACGGCCCCCGTGGACGAGTACTTCCCCAACGACTTCGGTCTTTACAACATGGCCGGCAACGTGAACGAATGGGTGCTTGACGTATATCGCGAGACCAGCAACCAGGAAGTGTCGGAATACAACTCGTTCCGCGGCAACATCTACATGAAGCCCAAGATGACGGTTAATGAAGACGGCGCCAAAGTGTATGCTATTGATTCGGTAGGCGGCATTGAGCTTGAGTTCAGCGGCGACGACGACAAGCGTGACTATAAGGACGGCGACTTTGCGTCTCTGCTTGACACCGACTATCCGCTTGATACCGTCGGCATCGAGAACCTGAGCGAGGTGAAGACCGACCCCACAGACATCCTTGCTCCGCGCATCACCAAGAATACGCGCGTATATAAAGGAGGCTCGTGGAGAGACCGCATCTACTGGCTCAACCCCTCCACCCGCCGTTATCTGGATCAAGACAAGTCAGCTTCCACTATCGGTTTCCGTTGCGCCATGTCCACTGTCGGCAACCAATTAGACAACCAGATTCAATAATAAGGCGCACAGACACCTTATATAATATACACAGCATGAGCAGCCTTTGAGGCTGCTCATGCTGTGTATATGCCGTTTCTGCTCTATTGCTCCACTTCCTGTGCTTATATATACTCCTTTATATCCTTATAAGGATGTTACAAGTCTCATGATATTCCCAGAGGAACAATGCCGGACAAACAGGTCTGTTCAGAACCCCTATATACAAAAAAAAGAAGGGTTGTCATCGCGACAACCACAATCTTTACTTAACCTTAAATCTAATACCATGAAAAACACGGTGCAAAAGTACTGCCTTTTTCTGATATACACAAATATTCTGCCGAGAAAATATGCTAAAAAGCATCTTTTCTTCCATAATTCTTTATTTTGTCATCTCTATGTTACAAAACCAAAAGAAAGTTGTCATCTACGAATGACAGTTATAAAGATTGGGGAAAAAAATCCGTAATGCGCTTGCTGCTTTTGCGGTTTTTGCGTAACTTTGTAGCGCCTTAAGAAGGGTCATTGCCAAAATGCAATGCTCCGACCACCTGCCCGACAAGTGGTAAGAGAGGCACTTACGGACAAGGAGACAACATAACATCAATAAAAAAAACACATACAACAATGAAAAATCTGGATTTAACCAAGTACGGCATCACGGGTGCAACCGTGAAAGCGTACAACCCCTCCTATGAATACCTATTCAAGGAGGAGACCAATCCTGCTCTGACAGGCTACGAGAAAGGCCAGGAGACCGAACTCGGTGCCGTAAACGTGATGACCGGCATCTACACCGGCCGCTCGCCCAAGGACAAATACATCGTTATGGACGAGAACTCAAAGAACACCGTATGGTGGACCTCTGACGAGTACAAGAACGACAACCACCCGATGTCGGAAGAGGTGTGGGCCAAGGTGAAAGACCTTGCTGTGAAAGAGCTCTGCAACAAAGAACTGTATGTAGTGGATGCCTTCTGCGGTGCCAACAAAGACACCCGCATGGCCGTCCGCTTCATCGTGGAAGTGGCATGGCAAGCCCATTTCGTACGCAACATGTTCATCAAGCCGACGGCAGAGGAAGAGGAGAACTTCACGCCTGACTTCGTTATCTACAATGCCTCACTGGCCAAAGTGGAGAACTACAAGGAACTCGGTCTCAACTCTGAGACCTGCGTGGCTTTCAACACCACGAGCCGTGAGCAGGTTATCCTGAACACATGGTACGGCGGCGAGATGAAGAAAGGCATGTTCTCGATGATGAACTACTACCTGCCGCTTCGCGGCATCGCTTCGATGCACTGCTCCGCCAACACCGACATGGAGGGCAAGAACACCGCC
>JAFUEI010000006.1 GCA_017464025.1 Paludibacteraceae bacterium
GATGTAGTGCAGAAGCTCGCAGGTTGCACTCGTGTATTGCTCGCCGATAGTCATGGCGGCAAGGTTGTTGATGAGCCGCATCATCAACTCTGTCAGGGTACTTTTCCCCGACCCGTTTTCGCCGACAATGGCGCTTAGGCTGATGTCGATGTCCGTTGGGTTGTCCCGCAACGGATAGAGCGGTTTCGTCTCCAGCCGGTCGCTACTGATGCAGAGACTGTTTTCGTTGGGGGCTATTCGGAAACCTTCCTGCAGATAGTAGAACAGCGGTTCTCGTTCCCCCTCGGAGTTACTGACGGAGGTCAGCAGCTTCCGCTGTCCTGTACTCCCGTCTTTCAGCACACGTATGGCAAAGGGTGTAAACATAATCAGTATGGTTTTGAGGGTGTGTCGCTTGCAAAGTTAATGCTATTTTTTGTTTTGGCAAGCGTTACTGGGCTGCCGGGTCAGCAAAAAAGTTTGCTGGCTGATATGGTACAATCGGAATGGACATATAATGAGACTCTTCGGCGCGTTGAGAATGGAAAGCACATGGAGAAGGAAGCTGTCTGATGTGCAGGTGCCCATCTTCTTTCTTTTTTGTAGTATGCGGGAATCTGCGTATCTTTGCAGCGCCTATGAAGACATCAGACAATTCTTTTATTCCGAACATTCTGCTCCGTATTGCGGGAGGTCCGCAATATCAATATCTGAAACGGGCCTGCCGCAACCCGCGTAAGGCGCAGGAACTGACGTTGCGCAGCATACTCTCCTATGCTAAAGATTCGGTATATGGTCGCGAGCATGGCTTTGCCAGGGTACTTGAAGCGGAAGATGCCGAGGAACTCTTTCTTCGCTATCAAGAGGCCGTACCGGCACAGGACTACGAACAGTTGCGGCCTTACGTCGAGCGCCATAAGAAAGGCGAAGCTGATGTGCTCTTTCCTGGTAAACCGCGCATGTATGCTACCACCAGCGGTACGACCAAAGAACCGAAATGGATTCCTCTGACCGATGTATATCTGAAGAATGTCTATCAGAAGATGACTCATGTCTGGCTCTACAACTACATTCGTCACCGGCCCAAGACGTTTGCCGGCAAGGTGGTGTTCGTGGTGAGTAATGCCGTGGAGGGCTATGCTGAGGACGGCACGGTATATGGTGCCGTGTCAGGCGTACTACAGAAAGACGCACCCCAACTGATTCGGGAACACTATGCCTCTGTGCCCGACATCTTTGCCATCCCTGACTATGCGGCGCGTTACTATACGCTCATGCGCATCACCATCGAGCAATACGTGACACTCGTTGTCATGCCTAATCCCTCTTCCGTTGTGGAGATGCAGAATAGCTTGACAGAGAACTACGAACAGATTTGCGATGATATAGAGCACGGCACGCTCTCGGCGGCAATGTCGATTCCTGATGATATTCGCAAAGCCCTTCAGCCGCTCATGAAACCCAATCCGGGAAGAGCGGAAGAGTTGCGGGCTCTCAAGCGGAAATACGGCGAGGTCCTCCCCAAGCACTACTGGCCCGATGTACAGGTTCTCTCCACCTGGAAGTGCGGCAATACGCAGATATATGTGGACAAGTTCACCGGTTGGTTCCCCGAGCAGTGTTTCTATCAGGAACTTGGCTATTTCGCCACCGAATGCCGCTTCGGACTGGTGTTGGACGATTCCGTCAACTCCGTCCTTTTTCCTCACATGCATTACTACGAGTTTGTGGAGGAGAGTGATATCGGCAGCCGGCACCCCAGTTTCCTGCAATTGGACGAACTGGTGGAAGGCAAGCGCTATTGCCCCTATGTGACTACCTTCTCTGGCCTTTATAGGTACAACATGAACGATCTTGTGCAGGCAGGTCCTGCTTTCTGGCATACACCCACGGTCCACATGGTGCAGAAGGTCAACGGCATCATCTCTATGACAGGTGAGAAACTTTACGAGGGACAGTTCGTGGATGCAGTGCGCGAGGCGGAAAAGAAGCTTCGGCTGAAGACGCGTTTCTTTGTGGGCTTTGCCGACTTGTCGGCCATGGCCTATCAGTTCTACTATGAGTTTATGAATCGGGATACTTCGCAGGAAATGGCGGAACGCTTCTCCAAGAAAGTGGATGAGATTCTGCAGCGCATCAATATAGAGTATAGAGCCAAGCGCGAGAGTTTCCGCCTGAAAACTCCCGGCACTCATAGGTTGGAACAGGATGCCTATGCGCGCTTCAAGAAACAGAGCATCAAAGATGGTACCGGCCGTGACGGACAGTTCAAACTCAATCTGCTGATGCAGGACGAAAAGCGGCGGCATAAGTTTGACGAAATTGAGGTGAAAGATGATGAAGAGCAAAAAAATACGCAGGGTGCTTGTGAGAATTGAAAATATGTAGTACCTTTGCAGCCAGAAAGATGAAGGGGGCCGATTGGTTCCCTTCGTTGTTGGAAATATACGTGTATGATTAGCAAACAAACGATAGAAGAGATGGTTCGCGCCTATCTGAATGGCACGGACGTGGAGTTGGTTGATTTGCAGGCAGACAGCCGTAGCGGAATTGTTGTAGAGGTGGATTCCTACAGAGGTGTGGATGTGGATTTCTGTGCGGCACTGAACCGCCATCTGCGTGAGCAATTGGGATCCGAGGCCGACGATTGTGAACTGGAGGTCGGTACGGTGAGTCTCACTGATCCGTTCAAGACGAAGATGCAGTATGAGAAGAACATCGGCCACGACGTAGTGGTGCTTGCCTGCGACGGGAAGAAGTACAAGGGAGTACTGGTAAGTGTGAACGACACGGACTTTGCTGTGGATGTTGAGGTGATGGTGGCTGCGGAGGGAAAGAAACGCAAGCAAAAGCAGGTGCAGACGCTGGTCTTCGCTTACGACACAGTGAAGTACGCCCGCTACGACCTCAAGATATAGATTTCTTGATAAACCGGAGTCTTTCTGCCTAAGTGGGTGGCTCCGGCGGACAAACCCTAAAGAAGTATCATAATACATTATAGAAATGGCAACAAAAAAACAATCAACCAATCTGATTGAGATTTTCTCAGAGTTTAAAGATTCCAAGTACATCAACCGCCAGACCTTCATCAACGTTATGGAGGACAGTTTCCGTAACGTGCTGGCCAAGATGTATGGTACGGATGCAAACTACGACGTAATCATCAACCCTGACAAGGGCGACCTCGAAATCTACCGCAACCGCATGGTGGTGGCGGACGGGACGCTGAAGAACGTGAACACGGAAATCGAGTTGAAAGATGCATTGCTTATCGACGACGAATCCGAGGTGGGCGAGGAGGTGACCGACAAGGTGGACTTTACGCAGTTCGGGCGCCGTATGATTCTCAACCTGCGTCAGACGCTGGCAAGCAAAATTTTGGACTTGCAGAAGGAGAATCTCTACCTCAAATACTCGGAGATGCTGGGCCAGGTGGTCAGTGGCGAGCTCTATCAAATATGGAAGAAAGAGATGCTGTTGCTTGACGAGGACGGCAACGAACTATATCTGCCCAAGCAGAACCAGATTCCTACCGACTTCTATCGCAAGGGCGATGTCGTACGTGCCGTTGTCGTGTCGGTTGAGAACAAAAACCAGAATCCGAAGATTATCCTTTCCCGTACGTCACCACTCTTCTTGCAGCGTCTTTTCGAGCAGGAGGTGCCGGAGGTGCACGACGGCCTTATTGCAATAAAGAACATTGCCCGCGTGCCCGGTGAACGTGCAAAGGTGGCTGTCGAGAGTTTCGATGACCGCATTGACCCCGTGGGCGCATGTGTAGGTATCAAGGGTGCACGTATTCATGGTATTGTACGCGAATTGCGCAATGAGAATATTGATGTAATCAACTATACGGCCAATATCAACCTTTATATTCAGCGTGCTTTGGCTCCCGCCAAAATCTCCAGCATGGAAATCAATGAAGAGGAAAAACAGGCCAATGTGTATCTGAAGCCCGAAGAAGTAAGTCTGGCTATCGGTAAGGGCGGATTCAATATCCGTTTGGCATCCATGCTGACAGGTTATCAGATTGATGTATTCCGCGAAATGGACGAGGCCGATACCGAGGACATTTACCTTGACGAATTCAACGATGAAATAGAGCAGTGGGTACTCGACCAGTTCAAGGCTGCCGGTCTGGATACCGCCAAGTCGGTATTGGGTCTCTCAAAGGAGGAATTGCTTCGTCGCACCGACCTCGAAGAAGAGACCATCGACGATGTACTGCGTATTCTGGCAGCTGAGTTCGAGGAGTAATACAAATTCCCTGTAGCGCGCTGTGTGTCGGCCGCGGACAGTATAAAAAGGCACAGAACCAATCTCCCTAACCGAACAAAACGACAAAAAACATCACCTATGGCAATAAAACTCATCAAAGCTTGTAAGGAACTCAACATCGGTATGTCCACTGCTGTTGAATTTGCTGCCAAACAAGGCAGGGATATCCTCACGGATCCTAACACCCGTATCGACGATGACCTTTATCTCTTGTTGGCTAAGGAATTCAACAAAGATATGGCCCTCAAGATGGAGGCCGAAAAGATGCAGCAGCAGCGGCAGGAACGGGAGATTCCGCAGACGGTGACTGTAGAACCGGTCAAACCTGCAGAGCCCGAAAAACCTGCATTGAAAAAGCCCAAGGTAGTGGGCAAAATTGATTTGGATGCCAAGCCTCAGAAGAGACGCGAGGAGACAATTCTGCAGTCTGCCGCTTCTGCATCTGTCAAGACCACCCATGCGGAACAAGCAAAGCCTGTTGAGCCCCAAGAGCCGAAGACTGAGCCGAAAACGGAGAAACGTGCCCCTGTTGCCGCTACGGAGAAACCGAAGCAGGAAACGAAGGTTGCGGAAGTCCCCGCTACGGAGGTTGAGACGACTACTCCGGCTTCACAGGCAGCTCCGAAAGAGGACGAGCCGAAGGCGGCTCAACCGGCCGGTACGCAGGACCCCGAAGTGTTCTCGCTTGGCAAGCCCGTTCTGAAGAACACGCCGAAGGTGATAGGTAAAATCGACTTGAACGCCCTCAATCAGTCCACCCATCCCACCAAGAAGACCAAGGAAGAGAAAAAGCAGCTCCGCGAGCAACGCAAGCAACAGACAGGAGTGGCTGCTCCTGCTCCGGCTGCACCCGGCGAAGGCAAACGCAAGCGCGAACGTATCCGCACGGGAAAAGTTGATGTCAACAATCCTGATTTCAAGAAGGGTGGCAAGGCCGCAAAAGGCAAGAAGCCTGTCAAGGTGGAAGTGGACGACGAGGAGGTACAGCGTCAAATTAAAGAGACGCTCAACCGTATGCAGGCCGGCAAGGGCAAGAATACGGGTGCCAAATACCGCAAGGAGAAGCGTGAGAATATACGTCACCATCAGGAGGAACTCATGGAACAAGAAGCCGCACAATCCAAAGTGCTGAAACTTACCGAGTTCGTTACTGCCAACGAGTTGGCCACAATGATGAACATCTCGGTTATGCAGGTCATCTCCACCTGCATGTCGCTCGGCTTGATGGTCAGCATTAATCAGCGTCTTGATGCGGAAACAATCAATATTGTGGCCGAGGAGTTCGGTTTCACCACGGAGTTTGTCTCGGCCAAGGTTGTGGAGGCATTGGGCGAGGATGAGGACAACAATCCTGAAGATATGGAGCCCCGTTGCCCGATTGTTACTGTTATGGGGCACGTCGATCATGGCAAGACCTCGTTGCTTGACCATATCCGCAATACCAACGTCATTGCCGGCGAGGCAGGCGGTATCACGCAACATATTGGTGCCTACAATGTCAAGCTCAAGAATGGCCAGCATATCACCTTCCTTGATACGCCCGGTCACGAGGCTTTTACCGCCATGCGTGCCCGTGGTGCCAAGGTTACCGATATTGCTATTATCATCGTTGCGGCCGATGATGCTGTCATGCCACAAACTGTGGAGGCCATCAACCATGCCCAAGCTGCTGGCGTCCCGATGATTTTCGCCATCAACAAGTGCGACAAGCCGGGGGCCAATCCCGACAAGATAAAGGAGCAGCTAAGCAATATGAATATCCTTGTGGAAGATTGGGGCGGTAAATACCAGAGTCAGGATATCTCGGCCAAGAAGGGCGACGGCGTGTTCGAATTGCTGGAGAAAGTGTTGCTGGAAGCTGAGTTGCTCGATCTCAAGGCTAACCCCCATCGCCGTGCAAAGGGCTCCATCATCGAATCTTCGCTCGACAAAGGGCGCGGCTATGTGGCTACGGTGCTCGTCAGCGACGGCACTCTCCATATGGGTGACATTGTACTTGCCGGTACAGCACATGGCAAGATTAAGGCCATGTTCAACGAGCGCGGACAGCGTATCAAGGAGGCCAAGCCTGGTGAACCCGCCCTCATATTGGGGCTTAACGGAGCCCCGCAGGCAGGTGACGAATTCAACGTGATGCCTACAGAGCAGGAAGCGCGTGAGATTGCCGGCAAGCGGGAGCAACTGGCCCGTGAGCAAAGCATCCGTACCAAGAAGCATGTCGGCTTGGAGGAAATCGGCAGGCGTTTGGCAATAGGCGATTTCAAGGAACTGAACATCATTGTAAAAGGCGATGTGGATGGCTCGGTGGAGGCTCTCTCCGACTCACTTATCAAACTATCAACGGAGAACATTCAGGTGAATGTCATTCACAAAGCGGTGGGTGCCATTTCCGATTCGGATATCCTTTTGGCCGAAGCATCGGATGCCATCATCGTAGGCTTCCAGGTGCGGCCAACCGCTACTGCCCGCAAACTGGCCGAGAAGGAGGAAATCGATATCCGTTTGTACAGCATCATCTACGATGCTATCGAAGAAATCAAGGCTGCCATGGCCGGCATGCTCGCTCCCGAACTGAAGGAGGAAGTCACGGCTACCTTGGAGGTGCTGCAGACTTTCCGTATCACGAAGGTCGGCACCGTGGCCGGTTGTATTGTGCGTGAA
Source organism: Paludibacteraceae bacterium (assembly GCA_017464025.1). Classification (GTDB taxonomy): domain Bacteria; phylum Bacteroidota; class Bacteroidia; order Bacteroidales; family Paludibacteraceae; genus Colicola. The sequence continues at coordinate 6,919 of JAFUEI010000006.1, forward strand.
GGCAAAATCAAGCGCTCCAACAAGGTGCGTGTCATCCGCGATGGCATTGTTATCCATACAGGTGAACTGGCCGCCCTCAAACGTCAGAAAGACGATGTCAAGGAAGTCGGTGTCAACACAGAGTGTGGTGTCAGTCTGAAATCCTACAACGACATTGTCGAGGGCGATATCATCGAATCGTTCGAGGAAGTGGAAGTAAAGAAGGAACTCTGATCTTGAAGAAACAGATTGCCATATTGGGTTCGACGGGTAGCATTGGCACGCAAGCGCTGGATGTTATCCGTCGCAATACTGACCGCTTCGAGGTCTATGCTATCTCTGCCCATCGCAGCATCGACTTGCTTGTCCGTCAGGCACGTGAGTTTCGACCGGAAGTGGTGTGCATCGCCGATGAGAGTCTTTATAAACCACTGGTGGAGGCGCTTGCCGACCTCCCTTGCAAGGTCTGGGCCGGCAGCGATGCCATTGCTCAGATGGTGACGATGCCTTCCATTGATATCGTGCTGGCTTCAATGGTGGGCTATGCAGGGTTAAGTCCTACTATTGAAGCTATTCGGGCAGGCAAGACTATCGCGTTAGCCAACAAAGAGACACTTGTGGTGGCCGGCGAATTGGTTTGTTCGCTTGCACGGCAGTATGGGATCTCCATCCTGCCCGTCGATTCGGAGCATTCTGCCATTTTCCAGAGTTTGGCAGGCGAGAGGGATAACGAGGTGGAGAAGATTCTGCTTACCGCTTCGGGCGGTCCCTTCCGCACTACGCCGAAAGAGCAGCTTCCCTTTGTTACTGCTGCAGATGCGTTGCGTCATCCCAATTGGGATATGGGGGCCAAGATTACTATCGACTCGGCCACGATGATGAACAAGGGCTTTGAAGTGATAGAGGCCAAATGGCTGTTTGGAGTTCCTGTGGAGAATATTCAGGTGCTTGTGCATCCGCAGAGCATTGTCCATAGTGCCGTGCAGTTTTGCGACGGCAGTGTGAAAGCCCAACTCGGCATGCCTGATATGCGTTTGCCGATACAGTATGCTCTCACGTGGCCCGAGCGCGTGGCAAGCGATTTCCCGCGTATCGATTTCTTCCGGCTGGCGGATGGGCTCACCTTCGAGGCGCCCGATCTTGACAAGTTTCGCAATCTGGCATTGGCATACAAGGCGATGGAGCGGGGGGGCAACATGCCTTGCATCCTCAATGCCGCCAACGAGGTAGCGGTGCAAGCTTTCCTGCATGGAAAAACCGGCTTTGTCGGTATGTCGGATTTGATAGAAACGGTGATGATGCGGACCGCTTTTGTGGCCCGGCCTTCCTACGACGATTATGTCGCTACCGATGCAGAGGCCCGCCGTTTGGCCGCAGAGTTGCTAACTGCATGAGCAGCAAGGCTGTGCGCGGCTATCTTTTCCCAAACAATTTGTTGTAGAAACGCTTGATTTGCTGTCTTGTCTGCCAAGGCAGCAGTTTGCTCAATGCCTGGCTTGTGCGATAGAAGAAGAACCGAAGGTGATAGCGTAGCATGTATGAGGAACTATTGGCAATCATGCTGTAGTCCAGCAGTGCGCGGCAGAGACGGGCGGTGTCGTGGCGGTAGTCCAATAGTTTGGCAGGCACTTCGTCCGTCTTCCTGATGACTGCCACAGGATTGTTGTCCACAATATATGCACTTACTTGTGCGAAGCCTTCCAACAGACTATTGATGTCGTGGCGCTCCAGCCGGTTCCAGATGACAAGATGCCCCTCTTCTATGGTTATGTTGAACTGGTGGAAGCCGCGGTAGTTCTCAAACTCGGCCTCGTTCGGATGGTGGTTCAGGTAGAGCACTCCATCGGTGTGCAGAGCTGTCAGACTTTCCAAGATTCCTTTTACCGGATTGGCACTGTGATCCAGAGCATTCTGGATGATGATGAGCGATACGTTGTGTTCCGGATAGAAGGCTCCGATATATTCCATCATGCCGAATTCCACTTCCGGCAGATCCAGTTTGTGGCGGCGGATGATGTGGTTGAAGTAGTCCGCCAACGGGTCAACATAGTGGATGTTTATAGGCTCCTGCGAACCGTTGATACGTAGTTTGTCGCCTGGGGCATAACTCATTCCGCAACCTACATCAAGCACAATAGCCTGAGTGGGGGAGGGCAGGTTGCGCAGAAAAGCGGGGGCATCGAAGCCGTTGAGACTTATCTCACCGCCTCTGTGAGAGAAACGCTGCAGTGCGGCGCGCTCTTTGCGGTTGGTGAGTGTGGCCTCCCAGAAGGCAACCTCATAGGATATGCCTGACAACCAGTTGTTCATTCCGTTTTGCTTGTCTTGTTTACAGCGGCAAAGATACACCTTTTTCCCGAAATGGACAATAGACGATTCGGGCAGGCATGTTTTTTGCAGGTCGCATTTTACGGCTCTGTTTGGCAGAGTCACGGAAAAATACTAATTTTGCACGAAAATCGAGTTACCGATGAGTACATTCTGGATTAGAGCACTCCAGCTCATTCTTGCCCTTTCGTTTCTGGTCGTTATCCATGAATTGGGGCATTTTACGTTTGCACGTATCTTCAAAGTGCGCGTTGAGAAGTTCTATATGTTCTTCAATCCGCAGTTCTCGCTCTTCCGTATGAAGAAGTTGGGCGGGCGTTGGCGTTTCCGCTTCTTTGCTCCGAACGTGGAGAGCAATATGGTGGAAAAGAAAGATGCCGATGGCAATCCTATGCTCGACCGCAAGGGTAACCCCACCTATCGCCCAATGACGGACGAAGAGTTGGCTGCTCTGCCGGCCGATGATTGGCGGCGGGAGCCCGACAACACGGAGTGGGGCATCGGCTGGATTCCTCTCGGAGGCTATTGTGCCATCGCAGGCATGGTGGACGAAACGAAAGGGGCCGACGGACTTCCTTCAGAGCCGCAGCCATGGGAATATCGCAGCAAGCCCACCTGGCAGCGTCTGCCCATCATCTTGGGAGGCGTATTGGTGAATTTCATTGCCGCGTTGGTCATCTATAGCGCCATCCTTTTCCATTGGGGGCAGGAGTATATACCTATCGAGAATGCCACCTATGGTATGCAATATGCCGATGTGTTGGTTTCCAACGGATTCCGGCAGGGAGATCGCATCCTCTTTATCGGTGAAAAAGTTCCGGAAACGCAAAAAGATATCGTAGAGTGGCTTATCGTTGACGGCAAACGCGACGTGACAGTTCTGCGAGGTGCCGACACAGTGCGGCTCTCCATGCCGCAGGACCTCGGCCAGCAAGTGCTGGAGTCGGGGGCACAAGGGCTGACCGATTTCCGCTTCCCCTTCGTGGTGAACGAACTGGTGCCCGATGGTGCGGCGGCGAAAGCCCTTCTGCAGGAGGGCGACCGGATTGTGGCAGTGGAAGGTGCCGCTACGCCGGCCTATCAGGATGTGACGGCATTGCTGCCTCAATATGCTTGCGACAGCCTTACGCTGACGGTAGCACGTGCAGACAATCTGCTGGAAGTGCATACCTACCTTGGCGATGAAGCCAAGTTGGGGGTCTATGTGAAGAGTCCGACCGACTTTATCGAAACGCGCAAGGTGGAATACGGTTTCTGGGAGTCCATTCCGGCCGGTATCAGCTATGGCTGGGACGTGCTGGTGGGCTATGTCAAGCAGTTCAAATTGGTATTCACCAAAGCCGGTGCCAAGTCGCTTGGCGGCTTTGGGGCGATCGGCAGTCTCTTCCCGCCGGTGTGGGACTGGCATGCCTTCTGGATGATGACGGCTTTCCTGAGTATTATTCTGGCTTTTATGAACATCATCCCTATTCCAGGGCTGGATGGAGGTCATGTGTTCTTCCTCTTGTGGGAGATGCTGACCGGACGAAAGCCCGGCGATCGCTTTCTGGAGATTGCCAACAATATCGGATTCTGGATCCTGATGGCACTGCTTGTTTTTGCTAACCTGAATGATATTCTCAAATTGTTTATGTGATGGCTGACTATTTCGTACACGAGTCGTCCTATGTGGACGAAGGTTGCACCATCGGGAAGGGCACGAAGATATGGCACTTCTCGCATATCATGCAGGGCTGCACTATCGGTGAGGACTGCAATATCGGCCAGAATGTGGTCATCTCGCCCGATGTCGTGCTGGGGCGCAATGTCAAGATACAGAACAATGTGTCGGTCTATACAGGTGTCTGTTGTGAGGACGATGTCTTTCTGGGACCGAGCATGGTATTCACCAATGTTGTCAATCCGCGCAGCCACGTCAGCCGTAAGAGCGAATACAAGCCGACGCTCATCCGGCGGGGGGCATCCGTAGGAGCCAATGCCACCATTGTCTGCGGCCATACGCTCGGCGAGTATTGTCTTATCGGAGCTGGGTCGGTTGTCACGAAAGACGTGCCCGCCTATGCCTTGATGGCAGGCAATCCCGCACGACGTATAGGGTGGGTGAGTGCGTATGGCGAGAAGTTGCATTTCAATGCCGACGGTTTGGCTGTCTGTCCTGTCACCGGCGAGCGCTATCGTCTGGAGCAAGACCGTGTCACACCCCTGTAAATTCCTTTGTTATCCAACCAAAGAACGCTCATACTCTCTATGATTCAACGTATCCAAACCCTCTATCTCCTTCTGGTCGTGGTGCTGGGCACCTTGCTTTGTTTCTTTGCACCCGTCAGTTTCGCTTCGCCCGAAGGGGCGGAACAATTCCGTCAGCTGACCATGACATTTACGCATATCATGGATATCACTAATCCCGATGCTCCTGTCCAAGTGATGAATGTCTTCTCGCTCAGCATCATCTCGGTGGTGATACCCTTGATTGCACTTGTCAATATCTTCCTCTTCAAACGCCGTATCTTGCAGGCACGCATCAATGTGGTCAGCGTAGTGCTTTGTCTGGGCTGGTATGCCGTGTTGGCGCTGTATGTATGGTTTGCCAAAGAGAATCTGCAGTGCGACTGGTATATCACTCCGTGGGCGGCTATCCCTTTGGTAAACCTTGTGCTCACGCTTATGGCAACCCGTGCTATCCTCAAAGATGAGGCATTGGTGCGCGCGGCCGACCGTCTGCGCTGATGCCATGCCGGCCTGTTTGTTCGTTTGAAGGGCAGCGTGCATAAGTGTGTATTATGCAGATGGTTGATTATCAGTCGAATTATGACAAGAGGAAGAGGCATTTGCATAACGCCCGAATTTGCCTGTATAAA
>JAFUEI010000038.1 GCA_017464025.1 Paludibacteraceae bacterium
ATATCATTATTTTCTTTGTTTTATCAAGATTTTGCACTACCTTTGCCATCGTTACGAACAAGTTTGCACATGTCGCTATCAAACGAGCGTTTGATTGGGACAGTTTTTTTTCGCGGAGGAGGCGGCGGTGGCGGGCCTCTTCCGACTCATCTTCCAACTCAAGAAGATGCTCCATCTTCCCCCGCTTCGCCACTATCAGCAACGCCTCGGAAAACGTGCAACCCTCCGCATGCTCCACATAACTGATTACATCACCCGCCGCCCCGCAAGCAAAACACTTATATATCTGCATTACCGGATTAACCGTGAGCGACGGCGTAGAGTCCTGATGAAACGGACAAATACCCAACCAGTGCTTGCCACGGCGCTGCAGGGTCTGATAGTCGCTGATCACATCCACAATGTTGACCGACGACTTGATACGTTCAATGATTTCTTTTGAATACATGATGAATTGATGAGCGGGTTAATGCGTTGAAGAGACCTCTGGTCCGTCCTTATGGCGCGTACTGATTCCCCATTTTTTGAGGTAGGCATAGACGGTTGATCTTGTGCGGCCCAAATCCAGGGCAATCTGCGTGGCGGGAAGGTCATACCGATGCTGCCAGATGAAGCGCTCTTCGGCATGTGACAATTTACTTGTTGACATAGTTGTAACGTTTTTACATCCAAAGGGCATCGGCTTTGCGGAAACAACGGCAGGGTTGCTGGTCGGCAGGCAGGTCATGCCCGTCGATGGTGCAGAACATGTTGGTCATGTCCGTGCGCCGGTTCCTGTAAGGTTTGCCCTCCGGATTGCACCAGCATGAGCTGCCGCGCCGGAGGTACAGTTGCTGTTCGGCCGTGGTGATGCGGAAGTCGCAGAACTCGCATCGTTCGCACGTCGGGAACAATTCGGTTTCCTGCGGGTCGGTCGGCACGCGGTGATAGAAGTCAGGCGCGGCCGTATTTCGTTTGTCAGACAGCATCATACCCGTTGATTTGAATGATGATATTTTCTTTCATGAGTTGTGCGCGGAGCAGGCGTTGGGTCAGGCAGAACTCCGTCGTGCGGCTGTTGCTCAGCGATTCCTCCCGCTTGCCCTGTTCCCCGACCAGGATGCAGCCGGCGGAGTCTTTCACCGTATTGCCGCAGTGGATGCGTATGCCGAAGAAGAAAGGCACATGCATGAGCAGGGGCAGGTTGCGCTGGAAGTGCGGGCTATAGGTGACACGGACGGTGTAGGTTCCGGCGGGGATGGCCGTTTGTCCGGGAACTTTTCCTTCGCCGTATTTGCCGAGCGGGCGCACCGGCGGCTCGAGCGTATGGCAGAAAAAGGTGCCGTTGACAGAGAGTGTGCCCATGGTACAGGTATCGGTGGAGGGCTGCCGATTGAGAGTAAGAAGCATGATGGTCAGTTGTTTGTTGAATAGGTCAGTTCGAGCTGTTCGCTATTCTTGCGGTAGTCGCGACGGCGTTTCTTCCAGCGGACATGCTTCTTGAGCAGTGCTTCCTGGGTGATGGTACTTCCCAGTCGGTAGTGTTGATGGAAGAGTGCGGCCGCCTGCAGATAGTCCGTTCCTTGCTTGTAGTAAGCGCGATCCATGTACTCATGCAGCGTCATGTCGAAGTCCAGCCTGAGAAGCTGTTCGATATGCCGGTTGGCGCTGTCAGAAAGCCCGTTGAGCCGGCGCACGTCTTTCTCTGTTTCGGTTTCACGCACGGCAACGGCGAGGTTGCCCGGTTGGGTTGCTGCAGCAAACTTGGGCGGTGCCTGCAGGCGGTTGATGAGCGCATAGTGGATGATGCTGTCTCTTGGCAGCAGCACAGCACCGTCCACTTGCGCAAAGCGCACCCGTGCGTACTGGGCGAGATAGGGATGGATGTTGATGGAGATGAAATACATGGCACGGTCAGAGTTTAGCATTTACCCACCTTGATTTCCTTGTCCCAGTATTTGACATGGCAATAGGACTCGAGACTTCTTCGGATGAGCCGGATGAAGTCGCTGCAGAGCGTCGAGAAAGGCACCCTGAGGTCGATTCTGACGCTGTCGTCCTTGTCTTCAAACTCAAGGCAGCAGACGGTGTTCTTCAGTCCGGGCGAGTTGTCCAACCAGTCGGCCAGCGCGGTGCCATGTTCCCGTCCGTTGAAGCTGACGATGCAATGCGTTTCGTCCGGAGCGGGACGGTTTTCTTCAGCATCGATAGGCGATGTCTGAAGGATGGTGATGTAAGATGTAGTTTCCATGAGGTTGTTGTTTTATGAAGTTGGTTGTCAGTTGTCAGCAATAGCGGACGATACCGCTGAAGTCGTCGTTCCAGCGGAACTGCTTGCCGCACAGCTCCAGCTGTTCCCATACTCTGAGCGGGCGGCGGAGCTTCTTTTCGGCGCGTTCGAGACGGCCTAACCGCCAGGCTTCGCGTTCCTGACAGAGGGCATTCATGATATGTACCACCAAGGCACGGTTGATGGAATTATTGTAATGGTTCTCAACCATTATCACGCCGCCTTTCGGCACCATTTCCATGAAACGGTAGATTCGGCGGACGCTTTTCAGGACGGTATCATCGCCCAGGCGCCGGAAGGCTTCATCAAACACCTCCTTCTGCCCGAGACTGTGAAGCAGTTCCTTGTTGTCGGGAGCCTGCGAATTGGCTTTGTAGCTGAGCATATCCATACGTGATATTGTTTTGATGTTGGTAAAATCGGGATAAAACGGCGGGGCGGTTCCGGACAGGAGCGTTAGCGGAAGGGGCAGCGTGGTAGCATTACTCACAGCACTGCAAGTCCCCAGGCTTTTAATTCTTAGACTTTTCACTGACTTATCCCTCACGCCTGAGCCCGTCTTAATAGGGCCTACCCCGCCGTTGTGAAATTACAGCAGGTTGCCGTGCTGGTCCCACATCGGGGGAGCGGGCATGGCCGAACCGGGAGCGGAGACCGGAACCGGTGAGGAGGCCGGTTGCTCTTTTCGCTCGAAATAGTAGAGCGAACCGCTCCATGGTATGACCGGCAACGTCTCCAAGCGGGAACTGAAACTGCCGTCGTCATAGACGAAATGCACGCCAACACGTGTGTAACGATTCTTTTCCTGACCCATCTGATCACGATACTTGCCCGTGATGACGCAGATGTCATACTGTTTCTGAATGTTTGCCATAGTGAACTGTTTTTTTGAGGTTGTTAGTTAAATGTGTGTTTATATCTCGGTCTGCTGGCGCTGTTTTTTCCAGCGGACGATGTAGGGTTTTACGTACCATTGGTAGTAGAGATACCTGACCTTTTCGGCGCCGGGAGAGGATGTCTCCATGTTCAGCGCACGAGCTACGGTTGTCTTGTGCATGCCGAGTTCTTTTGCGATGGCGTCAAGATAGCCGTTTTTTGGAGGTGGAATGTAGAGATAGGTTGTCAATCGTTGGATTTGTTCCATGTTATCATTTGGCTTCATTGTGACTTTTGTCATGTTATCATTTGGCTTCATTGTGACTTTTGTCATGTTATCATTTGGCTTCATTATAATTTTTATTTTGTGTAACTAGCATATTCTTTGTACTTTTGTCCCAATCAAACGCTCGTTTGATAGCGACATGTGCAAACTTGTTCGTAACGATGGCAAAGGTAGTGCAAAATCTTGATAAAACAAAGAAAATAATGATATTTATCCGTAAAATCTTTATGCTTTATGAATGCTGAATTGATTATCAGAGAATTGATGCGGCTGAAAAAATTCACCTCGAAGCGCCAGTTGGCAGATTTCCTGGGGGAATCACCGCAAAATATTGACTCTTGGCGAAAGCGCGACAGTGTCAATATAAAGAAAATATTGAAGGCATTTCCGGAAATAAATGCCAATTGGCTCATCACCGGAGAGGGTGAAATTCTACGCCGACCGACGTCATTTGGCGGAAATGCGCAAGGTGATGGAGCGATGAATCACTCCAATTCTGAGGTTGTCATTGATAAATTTCTTGATGAAATTGCGCAACAGCGGCGTCTCACGCAAGCTGTTATTGAGCAGAACACACATTTGCTCACTTTGCTGGAGTCGGTCAACAATTCTCTTCATGCCTGCAAAGATAAGCCGGATAAAGAGGAATAGGTATCTGAAATCCGCAGGAGTTGGATGCTGTGTCTTTGTCTTCTGCGGAAAGTGTGATTTGTGAGGTCTTGGACGCAAAAGGTTATATATTTATATGTGTCCAGGATAATAAATATAATTGTTTAACTCAACTCTCTCATGATGTAAGTTGTTAAACAACAACTGAATAGTCTGTCATCGCTTTTGCCGCCGGGGGTTCGAATCCCTCACTTTCCGCACAAGCCGATGAACACTACGTTTGTCGGCTCTTTGATATTATATTATATCAGTATTATATTATATCAGGTATGAGATGATCTCGGGCAGCATGAACTCTTCACAAAGAAAAAGAGCAATTTGCTCGTCTGAATGTACTCCTGTAAGCAAATCGCTCTTTTTCCTTGAATTGTCGGTCATCAATCGGATGCCGTTTCTGAAATCAGTTGCTGATAGTGCGCAGAGCAAAATAGCGCAGCAGAATCTCCAGCAACAGACAGCAGAGAGCGGCGAGAAGGAAGGGCATGAAATTTTCGGTGCGCTTTGAGTATTCGCGTACGCGGATTTTGGTCTTCTCCATCTGGTCAATCTGCTCGTAAATCTGTTGCAGCGATTTGTTGTCGGTAGCGCGGAAATATTCGCCGCCCGTCGTATGTGCGATGTTGCGCAGTGTGCCCTCGTCAAACTCCGAGTCCATGGTCATGTATTGTATGCCAACGGGTGTCTGTACCGGCACGCGGGCCTTGCCGTAACTTCCTACACCCACGGCATATACGCGTATGCCGAAAGTCTTGGCTATCTCGGCGGCCGTCTGTGGGTCGATGTCGCCGCGGTTGTTGCTTCCGTCGGTGAGCAGAATGATGACTTTCGATTTGGTCTGGCTGTCTTTCATTCTGTTTACGGCATTGGCCAGCCCCAGACCGATAGCGGTGCCATCGTCAATCATGCCGAATTTCACGGAGCGGAAAAGATTGATGAGCACAGCATGGTCGGTGGTCAGCGGGCATTGGCAAAAACTCTCGCCTGCAAACACTACCAGACCGATGTTGTCGTTCGGACGCGAGAGGATAAACTCGGACGCGACGTTCTTGGCGGCTTCTAAACGGTTGGGGCGAAGGTCTTCAGCCTGCATGGTGCCTGAGATGTCAAGTGCCATCATGATGTCTATGCCCTCGGTTGATTCGCTCTTCCATGAGTTGGTGAGTTGTGGGCGTGCCAGTGCGATGCTGAGCAATATGATGGCGATGCTGCGCAGGGCAAACGGGATATGAAGCAGGTAGAGCCGCAAGGTACGGGGCTGTCGGCGCAGCGTATCGGTGGAGGATACTTGCAGACTGGCATCTGCCTTGCGCATTTCATAGATATACCAGCCGATAATGGGTATCAGCAGTAGCAGAAGAAACAGGTATGCTGGCGATTGAAATGACATAATAATGAATTTTAAGAGGTCTGACAAGATATGAGCAGTTGTTCCAGCAGGCTGATATGTTCGTCAGGGGTGGCCCAACTGGTGGCGAAGCGGCATACGGCTGTGCCGTTTGGCCGCTCATCCCATACTTCGAAGAGTACCTTGTCCTGCAATGCCTGACGCTGGACTGCTGTGAGGATGGGAAACTGTTGATTGGTGGGGGAGTCGATAAAAAGCGGAATGTGGCATTTGGCAAACAGATGCTTCAGTCGCCGTGCGGCTTCTACGCCATGTTGTCCGAGTTGGAAATAGAGGCCGTTGGTGAACAGTGTGTCAAACTGCAGACCTGTCAAGCGTCCCTTAGCCGTCAGGGCCCCGTGCTGTTTCTGCAAGGTGAAAAAGTGGGCGGGTGCATTGCCTTGCGGAAATACCACGGCTTCACCGCACAGAGCGCCGGCTTTTGTGCCGCCGATGTAGAACACATCGCACAATGAGGCCAATTCGCCGAGTGTCATATCTGCTGCCGCCAGACCGTAGGCCAGCCTTGCTCCATCAATGTATAGGGGCAGACGGTATGTCTTGCATACGTCGCGCAAAGCCCTCAGCTCCTCTTTGGTATAGAGGGTGCCGTATTCCGTAGGGTAGGAGATATACACCATGCCCGGTATCACCATGTGCGGCCAGGTAGGGTCGGCGTAGAAGTGCTCCAGCAGGCGGGCCAGTTCGCGGGCATCCATCTTGCCTTCATGCTGTGGCAGAGACAGCACTTTGTGTCCTGCCGCCTCAATGGCTCCGGCCTCATGTACGGCCACATGCCCTGTCTCTACGGCTATCACGCCTTCATATTTCTGCAGCAGGGAATCTATGACGACAGCATTGGTTTGAGTTCCGCCTGTCAGCAGAAACACATCGGCCTTCGGACAGCCCGTGGCCTCGCGAATGCGTCGGATGGCTGAGCAGGTGAAACTGTCGGAGCCGTAGCCGGGCTCTTGCTGCATATTGGTCTCCGTCAGCCGTTGCAGGATGGCGGGGTGCGCACCCTCGCTGTAATCACATGTAAAGGAAATCATGGCTTTCACTCTTCACTCTTCTCTTCTTCCGTTGGCGGAACGGGTGTCGTCTGGTGTACAAACTCATAGGCGCTACGCAGCGACTGCTCGTTCTCGTCGGGGAGTGGATTCCATTTGGCGAATTTCACGAGGTCGGCCAGCGAAAGCATCTGCTTCAGCAGACCGTACAAGTCCTTCCGCTCTTTCAGAACGGGTTGTATGTCGTGCAGAATCTCGGCCGAGGTCTGTTCTTGCGAACTGATGGAGTAGCGGCGGGCAATGTATTCGCGCACCACATCGGTGAGTTCGGTGTGATAGTCCTTCTGCCGTCCCTGCTGCCATATTTTCTCTTCTTTTATTTTATCTAACTTCTCTATCGCCACTTCTTCGGCAGGGCGCAGCACTTCCGGTTCGGTGTCGGTGCCTTCTTCCTGTCCTTTCCGCTTACGCAGATAGCGTACCAGAAAAACGATGCCTGTCGCAAGACCGGCAACGGCTATGCCCAGCAGTACCCATCGCAGGATGCCCCACCACCATATTGGAGCCTTATATACAGGCTTGATGTCGGTGATGGCATTCTGGGTGGTGTCTATGTCAAAGGGCTGTATTACATTGAGCGAAAGAGCCTCCGTCAGCAGGGTGTCGCTGCCGCTGGTGAAGGCGATGGGCGGAATGAAGAATAGCGAGTCTTTGAACGATGTGACGGTCAGATATTGGGTAAGCTGCCGCCTTCCGTCTTTCAGGGAGGCGGTATCCACTTGTGTGCGGTCGGTTATCTCGATGCCGGAAATCAGTTCTTCTCCGTACACGGGAAACTGCACCTCTTCTTCGCGGTCAAGCGTAGCCTGCAACCGCAGGTCGCACTGGTCGCCTATCATCAGTTGTGCGGAATCCAGTTGGGCCGAAACAGCAATAGTCAGTAGGATGGAAAGGATGTTCATATTCTGAATAGTCGCATAAGTGCTTTTACGTAGTCTTCGTCTGTGCGGACGCTTACGTTGCGGGTGCCGGTCCGGGTGAACAGGTTGTCCAAGGTCTGTTGTTGTGCCTGCCAGTGGTTGGCATACGCTTCGCGCACGCTCCGTACCGAGGTGTCAATCCAGCTTCGTTGCCCCGTCTCCGCATCTTTCAGTTTGAGCAGTCCTGCATCAGGCAATTCGGCATCGCGCCGGTCATAGACTTGTATGGCTTGCAGGTCGTGGCGGTTGCGGGCTATGAGCAGCGGTTGTTCTATCCGCAGTTTGCCTTTCTCTGTTGTATCAGCGCCTATAAAGTCGCTGATGAGGAAGGCGGTGCAGCGTCGCTTCTGCGCGTTGCTGAAGTATTCCAAGGCCTGTGCGGCATCCGTACCTTGTGACTGCGGTTCAAATTCAATGAGTTCGCGGATGATGCGGAGCACGTGCTGGCGGCCTTTCTTGGGCGGTATATACTTCTCTATGCAGTCGGAGAAGAAGATGACGCCCACCTTGTCGTTGTTCTCAATGGTGGAGAAAGCGAGGGTGGCGGCTATTTCAGTCATCATGTCGCGCTTCATCTGGGTCATGGAGCCGAAATTGCGGCTGCCACTGACGTCAATGAGCAGCATCACCGTCAGTTCGCGCTCCTCTTCAAACACCTTGATGTAGGGTTTGTTGAGGCGGGCGGTCACATTCCAGTCTATACTGCGCACGTCGTCACCGGGCTGGTACTCGCGGACCTCGCTGAACGCCATTCCTTTGCCTTTGAACTGGCTGTGGTATTCGCCTGCGAATATCTGCTTTGACAGCCCGTGCGTCTTTATCTCGATACGGCGGACCTTTTGTATTAGTTCTTCCGAAGTCATCAGGGTACTTCCACTTTGTTAAGAATCTCGGTAATGATGTCCTCGGTTGTCATGTTCTGTGCTTCGGCTTCGTAGGTGAGGCCGATGCGGTGACGGAGCACATCGTAGCATACGGCACGGATATCTTCGGGGATAACATAGCCGCGACGGTGGATGAAGGCATAGGCGCGGGCGGCGAGCGCCAGATTGATGCTGGCTCGGGGCGAACCGCCGAAGCTGATCATGTTCTTCAGGTTCTCCAGACCGTACTGTTCGGGAAAACGGGTGGCAAACACGATGTCCACGATGTATTTCTCTATCTTCTCGTCAAGATATACCTGCTGCACCACTTTGCGGGCTTTTATGATGTCTTCGGTGGAGAGGATAGGGAGCACCTGCTTCTTTTCGGCAGCTATCTGCTGGCGGATAATCTGTTGCTCTTCGTCTTTCTTCGGATAGCCTATTACCACCTTCAGCATGAAGCGGTCGGTTTGGGCTTCGGGCAGCGGATAGGTGCCTTCCTGCTCAATGGGGTTTTGGGTGGCGAGTACGAGGAAGGGCTCCTGCAGACGGAAGGTCTGGTCGCCGATGGTTATCTGCCGCTCCTGCATGGCCTCCAGCAGGGCGGACTGCACCTTTGCCGGAGCACGGTTGATTTCGTCGGCGAGGACGAGGTTGGCAAATATCGGGCCGCGCTTTATCTTGAACTCCTCGTTCTTCTGCGAATAAATCTGTGTGCCGAGCACGTCGGCAGGCAGCAGGTCGGGGGTAAACTGGATGCGGCTGAAGTCGGCCTTTATCAGGTCGGAAAGAGTCTTGATGGCAAGCGTCTTGGCCAGACCGGGAACGCCTTCTAACAGAATGTGACCGTCGGAAAGCAGGCCAATGAGTAAACTCTCTACGAGATGCTTCTGTCCGACAATAACTTGGTTCATGCCCATCTGCAGGGCATCTACAAACGAACTCTCGCGCTCGATGCGCTCCTGCAGTTCGCGAATGTCAACTTGTTCCATAATATATTATGACGTTTTGAATGATAGAATGCTTTTGTTGATAGACCTCGTATTTACGGTAATCTCAAACCTGCCGTAAACCACCAAAAGCGTGTGCAAATTCTGTGCCAATCTCTTTGTCCTGTCTCCAATCTCACGTTGCTGCTTCCGATTCTTCCTCTTTTCTGCAAATCCTCCTTTCCGCAGCCTTCTATGCCTCTCAATGATGGACTTCTGTAAGGTGTTTCTGACGTAAAATCTTAAGAAAAGGAAATCGGGAAGGCGGAAAAACAGCGTGAGAATTACGGAACTGGTTAAAAATAGTATATTCTTTCGTATGTATCGCTATTTTGGTATTGAAACGGAAGCAGTAATTTTGCAGCCGATAAAAATCGGGCCTTTTGAGAGGGTTCTTGCGGAGGAACTCTGCAAGCCGTCGGCCCGACATGGAACACCACGGACAAGAAGACAAAAAATAGATATGAAAAAGAATTACTTCGGTAAAACAATCAAGGCAATAGCGTGTGCCGCGACGGCACTGATGATGCTGACTGCCGGTGTACAAACTGTGCAGGCGCAGCAGTTGCCTGACCCCGGTTTTGAGAACTGGAGCGAGACCTATAACGGCGATGCCCAGCTGAAAGACTGGCATGGCTCCAATGTGACGCAAAGTGTGCCTATTGTAGGTACGTTGCGTTTCACCTTTATGTATCAGAAAGAGGGCCGCAACGGCGGTTATAGTGCCTATGTGGCCGACAAAGAGGTGGGAGCTGCCGGTATCACGGAGATAGGCCCCGGTTATATGGGTCTTGGTACGGCATGGTCGTGGCTCGACGGTTTGAACACTGGTACGGCCACGGCAGGTATGTATGGTGGCATCAGTTTCAAGTACAAGCCGGATACCTTGCAGGTATGGGTGAAGCGTACCGGTTCCCATTGGAACGATGAGGACTTCCATATCATCTTCTATTCGTGGAAAGGTACGGCCAAAGGAACCAGCTATAAGAACAAAAACGGCGGTTGCTCATCGGTTAGCCAGACTGACGAAGAGTCGGATATCCGTCAGTCAACCGACGGCAACGAGTGCGGTACCGCCACGTTGGCCACGCAGGTGGCCGAGGGCTGGTTGCGCGACCGAAAACAGTATAACGACTGGACTCTCATCAAGGTCCCTCTCTATTATCTTAACGATGAGACCCCCGAAAAGTGCAACGTTATCTTTTCGGCGGGCAACTATCCCAACTTCCGCGCCAACTCAGGTCTTTATAAGGACAATGCGCTGTATGTTGACGATGTGGAACTTATTTACAGTGCCGACATCGATGTGCTGGAGGTTGACGGCAAAACGTGGGCGGGCTTCAACCCCTCTTCGGAAGAGGAGCAGACCTACTCGCTGCCCGAGACGGCTACCGCCGTGCCTGACATAAAAGGCAAACGCGGTGTCGGCTCGCTGACGAATACGAAGAACAAGACCACCTCTTTCAAGGGACGTTATCTGGCTGATTCGGAGATGACGGTAACCAAAGGGGCGTTGGGTGAAGTGACCACCATCACCGTGAAGTCGGCTGACGGTAAAAAGACGAAGACCTATAAGATACGTTTTGTCAAGGCGGCATCCACCAATGCAGTGCCCAATGCGCTGACCTATACCGTAGGAGGCGTCACCAAGACCGTCAACGGCTTTTCGCAGACCAATCCGGGCCCCTTCTCTGTGACGCTTCCTTATGGCACAAAGGGTACGCCTACGGTTGACGCTGACATAGCGCCGGGGCAGACCAAGAGCATCACGCAGCCTGCTTCTGCCGATGGTAGTGCCACCGTTAAAGTGACGGCCGCCGACGGCAAGACCACCAAGACCTACACCGTCAACTTCACGGTCGAGAAACTGAAGGACAACACCCTGCAGGATATCCTCATTGATGGTGAGTCGTTGGCCGGTTTCTCGCCTACAAAAAAGAACTATACCTATACTATGCCGGAAGCGGTGGTGCCGACAGTGACGCCTGTCTCCTCTTATGCCGACGGGGAGCAGACGATAAAGATTGCTTCAAACAGCGTTACCTCTGCTGGCGGCAGTTGCACCATTCAGGTATCAGCGCCGGGTAATACCACTACGCGTGAGTATGTGATAACCTATAAGATACAAAAGTCAGACAATAAATACTTGAAGGATTTGATGGTGACGGGTTATGCGCTGACTCCGAGTTTCAAGAGCACCACGCGTTCCTATATGTGCTCGCTGCCGCTGGGTACGGACACGCGGCCGAATGTAACGTGGGAATTGGGTGATAAGTATCAGACGGTGCAGGAAGTAAACGGCGGTGTAAACGGGGCAACTACTGTCACGGTAACGGCCGGCGACGGCTCGACCTACGTCTATACCATCAACTTCCAGACCGTGAAGTCGTCCAACTGCCAGCTTCAGGCCATCTTTGTGAACGGCAACAGGGTAGAGGACTTCTCTTACGACAAGGCCGAGTGCTCCTACGCATTGCCGATGGGTACGGCCACGTATCCCTCTGTCACGTGGACCGTGGGCGACGAGTATCAGGAGGTGAAGCTGCTCAATCAGAATATCAACGGTGTGAACAATATTCAGGTAACGGCCGGCGACGGTACGGTGTTCACCTATAAGTTGACCCTTTCCGTTGAAAAGTCGAGCAACACCAAACTGACTGCCATCTATGTGGGTGGAACGAAGATAAACGGTTTCGCTTCGGCTACCTATGAATATAGTTATACGCTTCCTGCTGGTACGACTGCATTGCCTGCTGTCACGTGGGACAAGACCGATGAAACACAGGTGGTGAGCGGGCGTGGCCGTGGCGTGAACGGCGACTATACGATAACCGTCACGGCACAAAGCGGCGATGTGCAGACCTACACCATTCATTTCTCTGTCGCCACATCGGGCAACACCGCCCTTGCCGGTATTTCCGCAGGTGGCAAGGCCTTGACTGACTTCGCTGCCGGTAAATATGAATATACCGTCACGCTGGATGCCGGCGTAACCACCATTCCTCGTGTAACGGCTACCAAAGGCGAGACGTCGCAGACCCTCGAGATTACGCAGGGTAATCCTGCTACCATCAAGGTGACCGCCGAGAACGGTGCTACGGCTACCTATACTGTCAACTTCGTCCTGCAGTCCCTCTCGCAGAACACGCGTTTGGAGGCTATTATGGTGGGCGGTAAACTGCTGGACGGCTTCTCCTCAACTACATACGAATACAGTGTCGTTCTTCCCAAGAACACGACAACTCTGCCTGCTGTTACCTACACCAAGTCCGAAAGCACGCAGACCGTTACCGAGCGTAGCGGCGGCGTGAACGGCGACTATGTGCTTACGGTGCGCTCCGAAGCGGGTACCTTCCAGAATTATACGATACATTTCTCGGTTGTGATGTCAGAGAACACTGCGCTGAAGATGATTTACCTGGACGGCAAATCGTTGTCCGGTTTCAGTGCCTCCACAACCGACTATTACATTGAGCAGCCGGAGGGCACCACCACCATTCCGACCGTCACCTTCGACAAGGCGGAGGACGAGCAGACCGTTACGGTCCGCAACAAGACGAGCCGCGGTGCAGGCGACTATACGCTTACCGTTGCCGCTGAGAACAAGCAACTGACGAAAGTATATACGCTCCATTTCTCGGTGAAGACGGTGGAGCATTCCTCAAATACGCAGTTGCAGATGCTCTTTATCGGCGGGCAGGCCGTGGAGGGTTTCCGCGGGGATGTGTATGAGTATTGGCATACGCTGCCTATCGGTACCACCATATATCCCGCTATCACTTGGACCGCAGGCGACAGCGAGCAGGAGGTGAGCCTGAGCGGTCCCACGACAGCCGGCAAATACACCATCCGTGTCAAGGCGGGCAACGGAGCCGTGCAGAACTACTACCTCACCATGGCTGTGGAGCGGGCTTCCGATGTCAACCTGAAGGCGATTTACGTAGGAGGTTCGTTGCTGCCTGACTTCTCGCCCGAGCGTGAAGAATATACATGGGAGCTGGCGGCCGGCACAGAAGAATGGCCGGAAGTAACCTATGAGAAGAACGATGAGACGCAGACCGTTACGCCGCGTGTCCGTATCAACAACGGTGAGGGTACTTATCAGCTGGTGGTGATGTCGCAGACCAATGATAGTCGTACCTATACGATTCGTTTCGAAAAGCAGAAATCGGGCAATACGCTCTTGAAGATGCTGTATGTAGGCGGTGTCGCACTGGCGGGTTTTGACCCCGATGAACACATATATGACTATACGTTGGACGAAGGAGTGACCGTCATCCCGCAAGTGACGGCCGAGCGCAGCGAACCGCAGCAGCGGTTGTGGATTGAGCAAGGCGAGAGAACGCATGTGGTGGTATATGCCGAGAACGGAGATACAACGGACTATTTCGTTGACTTCCGTCTGGTGCTTTCCGATAATGTCCAGCTCAACCTCATACGCTTGGATGGTGCCGTGCTGTCTGACTTTATGCCCGACCGCTATAGTTATACGGTAACGCTTCCTGCCAACCGCTGTCCGGCTATCACAGTCCTGAAAGGCAACGAACTGCAACAGGTGAGCATATCCGCTCCGCAAGGCTACGGCGAGGCCGTCATTCTCGTTACCGCCCAGTCGGGCAAGACGCAGGAGTACCGCATCAACTTCGTTGCAGAGGCGGCCGAAGAAGCAAAACTGCCGGAGGCTGCTATAC
>JAFUEI010000039.1 GCA_017464025.1 Paludibacteraceae bacterium
GCACCGTCAGGCGTGACATAGAGCACCGTACCGGCAGCAGGCAGGTCCGAATTCTCCAAGGCACCCACATCCGGCGCGCCGCCGTAATCACGCGTTCGCGTATCGCTACGGTCGTAGTTGTTAATATCCGTATAGTAATCCGTATAGGCGGCATTCACGCACGGATTGGTGGTCGTCGGCGTATAAGACACCTTGCCGCCATACAACGGCTTGTCACCGCCCGGCGAGTTGCCCACGTTACGCGCCGGATTGACGAAGGTGGGATAGGTAGTCTCCGTACTGAGCCTACGGGTGAAGATAGCTTGGTTATGCCGATCTGAACTGCTTGCGGGTATATCGCTGATGTCAGCCGTAAAATGCGAATCCGTGCCATCAGGCATGAAACCTTCGAAATTAGGCACATGGAATTCATCACCGAAGAATCCCCTGGGCTGGTGTATATCGGCTTTGTGCAGACGAAGGTCGGCATCAAACATGTTATACTGGCCGAACACGTAGTCCTGACCGTCCGCGTTCACCGACAGCACCTCGGCCGTCGTGCCCAAGTCGCCGCGGTTGTCAAGCACCTTGTTTCCGTTGCAGAAGATGATGGAGTTGTCCACGCGGATGTAGCCGCGGAACGGCGACTCGTGGTTATGCTCTTCATGCTGGCAATATATAGGCTCGTCGCTGTCGGTGGTCTTGCTGTCCGCCTTGAAGGGCCACCCTACGTTGTTCACGATGTCGCAGTGCTCGATGTGCACGTAGGCACGCCCGTTGGCGGTAATCACGCCGTGGCTCTCCACACTGCTCCCTGTCTCCTCATAGTCCGCTTTGTTGTTACGCACCACGCAGTTCACTAACATCAGCTCGGCATAGCATATCTCGCCGTCCGCTTTCGGGTATTCGCCGTTCACATATACGGCGGCACCTTTCGGCGCGGTACAGTTGGCTATCACGCAGTTGCGCAGCTGGTTGCCCACCATGTTGATGCGATTCGCCTGCGGCGTATTCACGTTGTTGACCAGCACACCGGCGCCGGCTTGGGCGGTGCTGGATAAATATACATTATGTGTATTGGCGTCGCGGAGGGTGAAACCGTCAACGATGGCGTGCTCCACGTTCGCCATTATGATGACGTGTCCGGCATTGTTCTCATATCCGCGTTCGCCCTCCACGCCGGTGATGTTGGCGGTGATGATGGACGGATATTTCTGCGGGTCGCGCACGGAGGTGTCCATGTCCTCAAGCGAGGTGGGATAGCCGCCGTAGAGGCGCATGTGGCTCTCGATGCGCACCGATGCCGTACGGATGTTCCGGTCAAGATAGTTGTCCGGACCTACGGTGGAGATGGTTCCCTCCTTCATCAGCATCTGCACATAGTCGTACCGCGTCAGCTCGCCTGTCGGCTTGCCGGTGACAGGGTCTAAGGCGGGAATCATGTAGTGATGGTTGCCGCCCTCGTCGACCTCTAAATACTGGCGGAAGAAACGCACCGCCTCGCCTATATCGCGGATAGGCGTTTTCCAGCTGTTTCCTTCCGTCTCATTGCGTTGGAAGACGCCGTCCACGAAGGTTCCTTCCCTGTTCGGGTCAATAAAGACGGTCGGGAGGGGCGTACTGCTCTGCCTTCCTTCCATACCCTGCGGCACCACCAAGGCATACGACAGCGGGTCAGGCTGGCGCACCAACGCACCCAACGTGGACACCGGCTCGTAGGGGTTCGACACCACGCCGTAGTCCGTATGCGCATGCCGCAGCCAGGGCGAGGCGTCCTGCACGGCATCGTTCACCTGCACACCCTTCTGGTCGATACCCGAATACGATGTCAGGTGCCATATACGCGGACCGAAACGCTTGATGATGCTGTCCGGCTCTATGTTCTTCATCACGCCCGCACCCTGCACCGTCGAGTCAGGACGGCTCTCCCAGTCCATCGGGTCCACCGTCGGCGCAAAGAAGCAGGAGAAATTGCCCGACGAGTGCTCCACGGGCATGTTGGTCTTCTCCAAGGAGAACACCACTTCCTTCTTCACGTTCGTCCAGTCCGATATATCGTGGTTCATGAAGGCGCAGTGATAGACAAAAACCTGATATTCAGGACGCACAACCTGTCTTACCGAAGCAAACTGGATGTCGTTGTTCGCATCGCAACGGTTGCCCCAGAACACCGAGTTGAATATCATGCCGCAGTCGCGCACATAGATGCCCCCCGAACGGCCGTGACGCCGCCCGTAATAGGTCACGTCCGGACTGATACAGTTGTTGGCCGTCACCGTGGCATGGTTGATGGTTCCGCCTTCGGCTAAATACACGCCGCCGCCCTCGGCCGAGGCCGTGTTGTTGTTCACCACGCAGGCCGACGAGAAGGGCGAGTAGTTGCTCGTCTCCGTCAGCGGATATTCGCCCGTGATGTGGCATATCGCCAACCCGCCGCCGCAACGCGCCGCACAGTTGGTCAAGTGGCTGTGACCTATCTGCCCGTCATAGTCGATGCACGCGCCGCCGCCATAGCCCTGAACCACGCCGATACCCGAACTCTGGCACGTGTGGATATAGCAGAACTCAACGATGCCGCCGCCGTCTAAATACACACCGCCGCCACGAAGCGTGGACGCACAACGCTCCACCGTGCAGTTCCTCAGACACGCACCCCCCACCATATAGACGCCGCCGCCGTAGGCCGTATGATCATGGCCCGAAGTCGTTTGCGACGACGCATTGCCGCCCGTTATCACGCAGCCATCCACCAAGGCGGGATAGTTCAGAGGCTTATAGTGACCCGCTGTGGCGGCATCCGATGTCTCATAGGTGCCGTTGGTGCCAAACCATACCACATGGTACGAACTGGCGGGAAATGCTGTGTTGTAGCGCCCGC
The DNA here is from genome assembly GCA_017464025.1 of Paludibacteraceae bacterium. Lineage (GTDB taxonomy): Bacteria > Bacteroidota > Bacteroidia > Bacteroidales > Paludibacteraceae > Colicola. The sequence continues at coordinate 2,858 of JAFUEI010000039.1, forward strand.
GGGTGTTGTCGAAGCTGAAACTTACCTGCGAAGGCGAGTGGTTGCCGTCCAGCACCGTCTTATAGCGCAGGTCCCACTGCGAGGCTATCTCCTCACTCGAGGTCGTGCCCACGCCCGTCTGGTCCGACCAGTTCTCTTCACACACTTTCCCGTTCGCCATCATGCGCAGCCCCGGACGCGACTCCGGCTCATCGGGGTTGAAGCCGCCGTACAGGTGGATGCCGTCATACAGCATGAACGATGTGTTCAGCATCGAGCCGCCGCCGCTCTCGGTGGACTTGGTGGGTATATACGTTCCCGCCGCCACATACACCGAGCCGCCGTGCAGACCGTTCACGCGCATATATTCGCGCAGATCGTCTATCGCGTCCTGCACCGAGTTCTTGGCGGTTTCCCACGACCGTCCGTTGTTGGTATAGGCACCCGTCGTGCGCACATACCGGATAGTATCGGTCTGTGCGTATATGTCGCCGCTCGCTGCCGTCAGCAGCCAGGCAAGAAAAGTAAGTATATAGTTATATCGTTTCAAAACGTGTGTGATTTTATTCGGTCGTATTCTTTCCCGTCAAAACATATCCCCAATTCATCAGTTCATCCACGGCTTTGCCGATCGTTCCGAGCAAAGCGAGGATAAGCACGGCTTTGCCGATCGTTCCGAGCAAAGCGAGGATAAGAATTCACCAACTCCCCCATCCTCAGGGCTCCACGCCGTAATCCACTCCCTCTGTCTTGGTCTCGGTTGTATTTTGCAACGGCTTGGTCAACCTGAAGTTGCCGCGTATCCACGGCACAAAGGGGTCGGTGGTGTCAATCCGCTGATTGAGTGTCAGCCGGTATCCATCGCTCGCATCGTCGTTGGTTTTCATAGTAAGCTGTAGGGGGAAGAGGTCAGGACTTCCCGAAACAGTATAAGGCAAGGTATAGAAATAATCGCGTCCCTCCCACCAGAGTCCTACGTCGGAGGAGGTGACGATATTCGTAATGTTGTATCCCTCAGAGAGCACGGCGGGGGCGGTGTTCTCCATCGGCCGGAAGGCATAGCTCCAGCCGTTGTACAGGTTGCGTGCCTCCATATAGGTCAGTCTCACGCCCTCCGCACCCGTGCGTTTGTCTTCGTCCACGTTCCACTTCAGGTCCACCTTTGCCGCCACATGATACAGCAGCAGATTCACCTGCGGCACCTTCGTGTGCCGGTTGCTGAACGCGCCGTAGTAGTCGCCGTTCTCAATATAGTTATAGGGCGAGGTGTATATATGTTGCAGGTTCTGCTGCACCTCGGCCGAAGAAGCGTCAAACTGCCAGTCTAATAGGTCCGCCAGCGTATTGATGGACGTCATTGTCTTGTTGAACGTCAGGTCCACGTTGCTCATCACGGCATACACGCGTCCGTCCACCTTGTTGTTGTCAAGCAGGATTTGCAGGGTGGTCTGGTAGCGGTATATCGAGTCGCCGCTTGTGCGGTAAGAGCCGCCGTAGTGCGTCTTCTCCCAGCTGCCGCCGTCAAGGGTCAGCTTCTCCCGATGCAGCACCTCCCAGTCCGCCCCGTCGTCTTTCATGGCAAAGAACCAGGCATAGCGCGGAAGGTCGAACCGCTCCGTCTGGCCGGGGTCGCCCAAGACGCGCCGCTGACCGTTTCCGGCCGCATAGCGCGGCTGATTGGCGGCCACAAACTCCGACACAGGCAGACACAGCGCTATCGGCATCTGCACCTCCACCGCTTCCTCATGCACCGTGCAGGACGAAATGAACCAACAGGCGAGAATAACTGGCAATATGTGTTTATAGACCTGTCGCATCGTCACATATAAATATCCTGTTCTCCTCCTTTTTTCCAGTCGATTGTTACTATGGCGGAGACTTGCGTGTTCGCTTGCGGTAAGACACTGCCATCGTCTTGCATCTTTGCCTTTATTACTTTTAATGTACCCGCGCGTAAAGGATTGGTTACACTAAGTACACTTTCGGTAATTTTGCCATTGGGCAACTGAACATACACCTTCATCTGCCAGAAATTGCCATCTTTGTCCGCAGCCTCGGAAGACGGGAAAGCGACTGCAGTATAGCACACGCTATAGTCTGCTGACGAAGCTGCGGATGTTCTTGCCGGAGCGGCAGGCGCTGAAAGATTCACTTCATCGGCACGGATAAGCTGATGACGGTCGAAAGCATAAAGGCTGTCGCGCAGATAGAAAGCATCGGCGGTGCCGCCAAGATAAGCGGAAATAAAACGGCCACTATAGCCGATTGTGTCTATGACGAGGGCTACGGCACAATTCGCCATATATAGATGCACATCGAAATTCTGGTCCACAGAATCAAGAACCTCCATCGGAAGGCGGGCTGTAAAAAGCCCTGTCTGATGACTACCGATGGTGTCGCCGGAGACCTGACTAAGTCGCAAGGCACGGCTGTTGTCAGCACTGAGAAGATTGACCCGCGTGTTATTATCGAGGTTGGCTGCCGCGAGGTGCATATAATCCTCTTTGGACAAATAGAAGGTGAAAGAAGTGCGATTGGCATCAATCACTTCGTTGCGATGAAACTGAAGCTGCTCCGGCTCGGTTGCGCTGAAGAAGGACAAGTCAACATCGTGCGCACGGTCAGAGAATACAGGCGAAAGTTGGCGGCGGATTGCTGCCGCTACGGATTCGTCGGTTTCTGCTGACAGCACTTGATTGATCTCCACCTCCATATTGGTAATAAGACGCATCTCATATTGCAGCGAGAAATCCTTACCGCAATTCGTGAGGTCGTCATCAATAAGCGAACAACCCGTGCACCAAAGTGCACAGACGAGAGAAGACAGTATATTCAGCAATCTATTCATTGGCAACGAAATAGTTCATCCGTAGAGTGACTATTTCGAATCTGGAGATGCCCTGACGGACATCTCAACTATATTTGTTCCCTTCCCTTGGGTTGGCAACTGCCAGAAGACAGTTGCCAACCATGGGAATGAAATCAATCTGAAAAGATTATATTAAACTAAAATATTGTAGGCCTTAACACCTCTGGCAGAATTAGAGATCAATGTCATAGCTATGACCCTTCTGCCATGAGAGGCTTACAACGAGACCCAACTCAAGTTGCGGAGTGCGCAGGTCGGGAATGGTATTGTAAGCAGCTTTCAAATTCTTAATGGTAAAGTTAGCTTTGGTGGTGAAATCCTGCTCGAATACCTTGTAATGTGTTTCTTCGGCAGCAAATGCAGTCAGTTTGCCTACTAAATAGAACTTACCACCTACGGGAACAAGACCATCGGCACCGTAGAAATCCTTATTAGTGTTGTTGGTCAACTCAATAGCAACGAGTACGTCCTGATTGGCAGCCGTTTCCAGTACGAGAGTGTGGTTGACATCACTAAAGCTGGTGGTAGCGCTCATTGTATTGCTGCTCATCTCCTTGTCGTAAATGGTATATTCGGTAGCAGACGTATTGGTAGTAAAGTCGAAGTTAACAGCTTTCTGTCCACCAACAAGCACAGCTGAAACGGGATAACCTGATGTATTCATGGCAATTTTCTCAGGATTTGCGTCAACTGTATTGTTGTCTTCAAGATCTCCACCAGCTTCAGCAGACACTTTAACCTTAACATCCAAACGAGCCACACCATACTGGATACTATCGTTGATAGCGACGGCGCGGGTCAGCGTGTTAACAGAACCGCCATCGGTGTGTTCAGCTATGATATTTCCCCATGTTTTTGTTTTATCATCATACAAAGCTTTCTTCGATGAATTAGAAGTAACGATGGGGCTGTTGGCATAGTACCAGAGCGAGGAAGGATAGGTGTACAGGTTAAGCTGGGCCATGTTCAATTCGCCATACAATTTTGAAGTGGCGGCGATGAAAGCACCTTTATTCCCATCACCATTAGGATCCCAGACCACAGCTACAGAACCATTCGGAAGATTAACATTTTCAGGGAAACCGGCAATTTCACTTTTGAGGGTAACAACATAAGGAGCTGTTGCTGCAACGCTTTCTACATAGGTATTGCTGCTAATAGCGGCCATGATGGCATCAGCCATAGCATTGCCTGCAAGAGGTTTCATGGAAGTGTAAAGGTCCTGCATCATGCGCGCTACGTTGAAACTGTTCAAGCCCTTCATCTTTTTATACTCTGCGAACATGCGGACAAAACCTTCATTGTCACCAGTAGTGTATTCTTTCCAACGCTTTGCGCCGTCTGTGGCATTGGCTACAGAGTTCAGATAAGCCACGAGAGTCGTTACCGTAGTATTCTCATTCAGTGTAGCAAGAGAGGGCTGAATGGGCTTAAGTGAGAATCCATAGTTCCCTGGATTTGCACGCGCAGCAGGTTTCTTGGTACCGGTAAATTGAAGTACACCTTTTTTGAATTCATTATCATCACCGGTGTACAGCGACTCACCGTAGAATAACAAACGGGAGGTTGTCAACGGTATGCTCACATTATCGTAAACCTTAGCCTGTCCGTTAGCTGCACTATTGAAGATTGTCAGGTTTAACAACTTAATCGAATCGCCAACGGGAGCGTCGGTAGAAGTGACAATAGTAGTTTGAGCAAAGGGGACGAGAATGATATTACCAATCCCGTTGAATTCCGGCATTCCTGCTACTTGAGCAGCTCTGCTCGGCATACGATTCATGCCGGCAGGATTGCCGGCTACATTACCCGGCAGTGCAATAGAGAACTCGGTCTTTACCACCTCGCCGTTGTAATTCCCCTGTGTAGGGTTGTTCTGGTTGTTGCAGGAGCTCAATCCTGCGGTGCTCAGCAGCGCTATCGCGCCTGCATAAGCCAAAAACTTGATTGATTTCATTGTTTTTGTTTGTTTTGTTAATAATTAGGGTTGATTATGTTTCTGTTATTTTGTTGTCTTGCTTTTGTTGTATCTCCCATCCGCACAGCTTTTCAATTTCTAATTTTTAATTCCCCCTGCCGCGTTCCCTATCCGCATGGCTTTTTAATTTTTCATTTTTAATTTTTAATTCTTCCTCCTCCCTGTGGGGGGACTGAGGGGGGGGCTTGGGGGGTTATTGTTTTTTTATCCGCTCCATATTCCGCTTGGCCTCCTCATCCCCTGCTTCGGCCGCTCGCTGCATACGCCGTATGCCTTCCTCGCGCCGGCCTGTCATGTACAGCGCCACGCCCAAAGCGTTCTGTGCACGCGGGTCGTCCTCCACCGGCAGCAACAGCTGCAGCGCCTCCTCATATTCCCGCTCCTGCATCAGCTCCAACGCACGGTTGATAGCCCGTCCTGCCGCATCCGGAGCCAGGTCGTAGAACACGCGGATATAACCCGAGTTGCGCTGCTCCCTGAGCAGGTTCTGACGTATATATTTATAGGTGATGCCTTCGTTGAGCGCACGTATCATCGCCTCCCGCTTGTCAAGGTCGGCCACTGTGTCTATGATATTCAGCACGTCCTGCTTGCCGCGGAACTGGGAACGGGCCGTCTGCCAGCGCATCTCCGGCCATGCCTCGCCGCCGTTGCCTACCTCAAACAGCGAGTCTGCCACACCCAACTCCTGCTTGATGTACTCCTTCAGCGCATTGCCGCGCTCGCCGGCCAACCATTCGTTGTGCCCCACCCTCCCCTCTATCGAGGCTAAGCCCACAATCTGTATCACCTGCACCTCCGTCAGCGTGTCCTGCATCAGCTGGTCTATCAGATACACGATGCTGTCAAGCGTGACGGCATTGTTCATATAGTTGCGCACAAGGTTCACCTTGTCTAACCCGAAGTGCACATACAGCGCATCGCTGTCGCGGCTCAACACCTGCGTGGAGGCATAGGGCTTGTATTCGTCCATCCTGTGCAGCACAGGGCTCTTCAGCCGCTCCGGTGCCGTGGGGGTCACCGGCATCACCCGCCGCGGCGACACAAGCCGTGCCGGTGGAGGCGGCAGCACCACTGTCGTGTCATAGCCCTGCACACCCTGCTCCGCAACGCCGTCCTCGCCGGCAACGCCGCTCCTCCCTTCCCCTCCGGAATCCCCGGAAGTGCCGGAAATGCCGGAATCCCCGGAAACGCCGGACGTATCGGCAGGCGCAGCCGCCCTTGCGGGGTTATACGGCTCCGAGCAACGCCCTGTCAGCTGCTCCACACGGCAGCAGCCTTCCTCTTCGCGCTCTAAGCACAGCGTCAGCCCGGGTTGCAGCAGCCAGGCGAAATCGCCCGCCGGCATCCGCAGCGTATCCGCCACAGCGGCATGTTGCTCAATAGCGCGGGCCTTTATATATTCCTGCTCGCGGAATCCCTTGCGCTTCTGCCCGCTAAGCACAAACTCGCGGTGGGCTGCCAGCGCATTGCGCTTGCCGCGCACCAGCAGGGGCTCAAGATATAGCGTATCGGTAGCACCGCAGAGTGCTGGCTTGAGAGTCAGCACGCGGTCCGAAGCCGGACGGTAGGCCGGCAACTCGTAGGCCACCACCACCGTATCACCCTCACGCTGCACATCCTTTATCTCCTGCGCCATGCCGCCGAAGGGCAGCAGCACCACACACAGCAATATGTAAAATCGGTTTCGCATCTATCTCAGCATAACTACAATATTCACGGCCGCTTTCGGTGCGGCAAACCATTTGCGCGGCGAATCCGTCAGCGAGCCGCAGTGCCCGCAGGCAAAGCGGTCCATCCACGCATAACCGCCGTCCACGCCCGCTTCCAGCTCGAAGCTCACATGCGGCGAGACGATGAAATGCCAGCCGTAGCTCACGCCAGCCATCACCGCATCGCCCTGCAGACGGTTGTTCTGCACGTCTTTGTACAGCCAGCCTATCGGATACAGCCCTTCCGCCACATTGAAGTGCGTATAGGCCGCATTCAGGGCGATAAAGTCACGGCTGAAGGCGCTGCAGAACCAATACCGCGGCTCCACGTATGCCATCACATGACGCCATTTGTGGTCCGTTTCGTCCTCCCGCGGCCACGGATTGAAGCCTGCACCAAGCTGCAGAGTCCACCGCGGAGCCAACCGGAATTCCAACGATATATTCGGCGTCAGAGCCGCAGCATACAGCAGATTGCTCTTCAGCGCCACATACTGCGCATCGGCCCGCTCTGCCACCCCGAAAACGAGGCCGCAAAGCAGACTGCATACAACAAGGGAACGCTTTGCGCCCCCTCTAAAGTAAGAGAGAAGACTATGAATTACGCCTGTAATCACTTATATATCTGCATCTTACCCCCCCCATGCACTCTTCGGGAGGGTTCTATTTTTGTAAAATTCGTGCAAAGTTACGGCAAATTTTACACGCGCGCAATACCCTGTAGTCATTTTTTTACGGAAAACTGACATTTTTTTCATATCCATGTCCCCACCCCGTTGTTGCGCAGCAGCACGGAGAAGAAAATTCCTTTGTATTGCACAATCCGGAGAAAAGCCGTAACTTTGCCACCCGACAACACATTCTTTCTATGAAAACACTGCTTCAACCGGCCCTGCGCCGCATCAACCTGCTCCTTGGCGGTGCCATCGCCCTCCTCGGGGCTGTCGGCTGCACACCCGAAGAACCCATGGTCAAGTACGGCGTGCCCCCCTCTGTCGTCCTGCCCGACACCACCATGCAACCCATGTATGGTGTCCAACCCGTCACGTTTCCCGAAGCCGATACCCCCGACGGGGAGTAAACGCCTTCCTCCTCAACCCTTAGAAACATCCTCCCGCTCATGACCTTCACCCATCTTCATGTACACTCCCATTACAGCATCCTCGACGGCATGTCGAAGGTGCCCGCGCTCGTGGACAAATGCCAGCGCACCGGTATGCACGCCATGGCCCTCACCGACCACGGCAACATGTACGGTATCAAAGAGTTTCTCGACTACAGCAAGAAAATCAACGCCGCCCCCGGCAAGAAGGTCAAAGAGTGCGAGGACAACATCCGCAAGCTGACGGCCCTCATAGCCAATATACCCGCTTGGGAACAACAGCTGCTCACCGAGCAGGACCCGCATGAGCAGGACTCCCTGCGCCAAAAGCTCAACGAAGCCCGTCAGGCCGAAAAAGACCTACCCCTGCTTGAGCAGGACCTCCCCCGTCTCAAGCAGAAGGCGGAAGACTACGTTCCCTTCAAGCCTATCGTCGGCGTCGAGGCCTACTGCGCCCGCCGTAGCCGCCTGCTCAAAGAGAAGGGCTTCAAGCAGATTACCGGCGAGGGCAAGGAAATCATCGTGGACCGCTCCGGCTGGCACCTCATCCTGCTCGCCAAAAACAAGACCGGCTACAAAAACCTCTGCAAGATCGTATCCCTCAGCTTCATCGAGGGCTTCTACGACCGCCCGCGTATCGACAAGCAGCTCCTCGAGCAGTACCACGAAGGCCTCATCTGCTCCTCCGCCTGCCTCGGCGGCGAACTCCCCCAGCTCATCCTTCAGGGCAAGACCGACGAGGCCGAGAACAGCATCCGCTGGTTCAAGCAGGTCTTCGGCGACGACTACTACATCGAGCTCATGCGCCACAAGACCGACAAGCCAAACGCCGACTACACCACCTACCCCAAGCAACAGAAAGTCAACGCAGTGCTCATAGAGCTTGCCCGCAAGACCGGTACCAAAATCATCTGCACCAACGATGCCCACTTCGTCGAAGAAGAGCATGCCGAAGCCCACGACCGCCTCGTTTGCCTCAACTCCGGCCACTATGTGGACGACGCCAACCGCCTGCACTATACCAAGCAGGAATGGCTCAAGACGCCCGAAGAGATGGCCGCCGTCTTCAGCGACCTGCCCGAGGCACTGGCCAACACGCAGGAGATTGCCGCCAAAGTTGAGGTCTATGACATCGACTCCCCTCCTATCATGCCCCTCTTCGACATCCCTGCCGACTTCGCCACCGAAGAGCAGTATCGTCAGCGCTTCACCCACGAGGACCTCTTCAACGAGTTTACACGCGACGAGAAAGGCAACGTCGTCCTCTCTGAGGAAGAGGCGGAAAAGAAGGTCAAGAAGCTCGGAGGATACGACCGACTCTACCGCATCAAGCTCGAAGCCGACTATCTGGCCAAACTCACGTGGGAAGGGGCCGCCAGGCGCTACCCGGGCGATGCCCTCACCGAAGAGCACAAAGAGCGCATCAACTTCGAGCTCCACGTCATGAAGACCATGGGCTTCCCCGGCTACTTCCTCATCGTCATGGACTATATCCGGGCTGCACGCGAAGAACTCGGCGTCTCCGTCGGACCCGGCCGCGGTTCCGCGGCAGGAAGCGTCGTTGCCTACTGCCTCCGCATCACCGACCTCGACCCCATCAAGTACGATCTCCTGTTCGAGCGTTTCCTCAACCCCGACCGTATCTCACTGCCCGATATCGACGTGGACTTCGACGATGCCGGACGCGAAAAGGTGCTCAACTGGGTCAGCGACAAATACGGCAAGACCCACGTCGCACATATCATCACCTACGGCACCATGGCCGCCAAGTCTGCCATCGCCGATGTCGGACGCGTTCAGCGCGTACCACTCGCCGAGGTCAACGAAATCAAGAAACTCGTGCCCGAAAAGTTCGGCGACGAAGTCAAGGACGACAAAGGCAAAACACCCAAGATCAACCTCCACAACTGCTACAAATACGTCAAAGAACTGCAGCAGTTGCTCAACGGCGAAGACGAGAATGTCCGCTCCATGCTCCACTATGCTGAAGAGCTGGAAGACACTATCCGCCAGGTAGGCATCCACGCCTGCGGTGTCATCATCGGCGCCGACGACCTCACCAACTTCGCGCCCCTCGCCACCATTCGCGACAAAAACACGGGCGAGGACATTATGGTCACCGAATACGACGGCCACGTCGTCGAATCCGTCGGGCTCATCAAGATGGACTTCCTCGGCCTCACCACCCTCACCATCATCAAAGAGGCCCTGCGCAACATCGAACACTCCCACGGCAAAGACGCTGTGCCCGACATCGACCATATCTCCACCGAGGACCCCCTCACCTACAAGCTCTTTCAGGAAGGACGCACCGTCGCCGTCTTCCAGTTCGAGTCCCCGGGCATGCAGAAGCACATGAAGAACCTCAGGCCCACCCAGATGGGCGACCTCATTGCCATGAATGCTCTCTACCGGCCCGGACCGATGGACTATATCGAATCCTTCATCAACCGCAAGCACGGGCGCGAGGCCATCACCTACGACATCCCCGTGATGAAGAAATACCTCGAGGAGACCTACGGCATCACCGTCTATCAGGAGCAGGTCATGCTCCTCTCACGTCTCCTCGCCGGATTCACACGCGGACAAGCCGACTCCCTGCGGAAGGCCATGGGAAAGAAAATCTTTGCCATGCTGGCCGACCTCAAGCCCAAGTTCATCGAAGGAGGCAGAAAGAACGGCCACGACCCCGCCACACTCGAGAAGATATGGAAAGACTGGGAGGCCTTCGCGTCCTATGCCTTCAACAAGAGTCATGCCGCCTGCTACGCATGGGTCGCTTACCAGACAGCCTACCTCAAGGCGCATTTTCCGCCCGAGTTCATGGCCGCCAACCTCACCGTCTCCAAAGACGATATCAACCGCGTCACCATCCTCATGGACGAATGCCGCGCCATGGGCATCAACGTGCTCCGGCCCGATGTCAACGAGTCTGAGCTCAACTTCACCGTCAACAGCGAAGGCCATATCCGCTTCGGACTCGGAGGTATCAAAAACGTCGGCGAAGCGGCCGTCGAGGCCGTCATACGCGAGCGGCGGCAGCACGGCAGATACACGTCGGTATATGACTTCGTCGAGCGCGTGCCTCTCTCCGCATGCAACCGCAAAACCCTCGAGAGCATGGCATTGGCCGGTGCCTTCGACGGACTCGACGGCATCTACCGCGAGCAGCTTACCGGACTCAACTCCAAAGGCGAAATCGTTCTCGACACCCTCGTGCGCTACGGCAACCAGTATCAGAGCGAGAAGAACATGCAGCAGAACTCCCTCTTCGGCGGATTCGGCTCCGAGTTTGCCGTCGAGATTCAGAAGCCTGAACTCCCGCAGGCTCCCCGCAAGAGCGCCATCGAGCGGCTCAACGTCGAGAAGTCGCTCATCGGCATCTTCCTCAGCGCACACCCGCTCGACGACTACGAGTTCGAGGTGCGCGAGCTGTGCAACATCACGGCCGACGAACTCGGCTGGTTCGAACGCTGGCGCGAACCTGCCGCACGCGAGCACCTCGAGGTGCCCGAAGGACGACCCGCACCCGACCGCTGGCTCGAAGAACGCTACGGGCGCTCTTTCCGGCTCGGAGGCATCATCACCAAAGCCGAGAATCTCATCGGCAGACAGAGCAACAAACCCTACGGCAGCTACACCATCGAGGACTATTCCGGCAGCTATAGCTTCCGCCTCTTCGGCGATACCTACAAGAACTTCGCTGCCCTCATGCAGGAAAACCTCTACGTCTGCCTCAGCGGCACCATACAGCAGCGCGGAGCCGGCCGGCAATACTTCAAGCCACTGCCCCCCGACAAGGCGGAATACGAATTCTATATCTCAAATGTGGAGTTTCTGCAGGATATGCAGAAGAAGATGGTCACGCAGCTCAATATCAACATGCCTGTCGAGCACATCACGCCCGACTTCAACGAAGAGCTTCTCCGTCTCTGCAAGAGCAGCAAAGGCGACACCCGCCTTGTGTTGCACCTGCACGACGAGTTCAACCGCCACCTCGTCCACCTCGCTGCAAAGAATTATGCTGTCAGTCTCAACCGCGACTTCTACCGCTGGCTCAGCCGCATGCGGCAGCAATCCGTCCTCACCTTCACCACCCAATAACCATCCTGCCATCCTCCAACCGCATAGCCGACTCCTCTTTCTCAAAACATCTTCAACGCTTCTCCCACCACATAGTTGCTGCCGCCGATGAACACCGTGTCTTCGGCGGCGGCATCGTTCATGGCCGCCTCCACCGCTTCCTTCACCGACCCGTAGGCCCTGCCCTGCAGGCCGCAACGCTCGCCTAAGCACCTCATCTCCTCCGCCTTAATAGCCCGGTGCGTCTGTGCCTGCGTGAAGTAATACACCGCCTCCTTGGGCAGCAGTTCCATCACCATCTCCACATCCTTGTCCGCCACCATCCCGAACACCATCCGCACGGTTCCTTCCCCCTGTGGGGGAACCGAAGGGGGGGTAGGAAACTGAGGGGAGGTAGAGGAATCGAAGGGGGGCCTCCCCTCTCCCGTCATCTCCCGCAGCATCTCGGCCACATAACGGATGCCGTGGCTGTTGTGTCCTGTGTCGCATATCACGCGCGGACCGCTCTCCCTGAGTGTCTCCCACCGCCCGCGCAAACCCGTCAGCCTGCACACGCCGGCCAGGCCGCTGCGCACCGCCTCCTCGCTGATGCGCCATCCCCGCTGCCGCAGTACGTCCACTGCCGCCACCACGGTCTGTATGTTCTTTTCCTGATAACTCCCCTTCAACTCACACAATTCTTTCAACTCCTCCAAATCAACCAATTCCCCCAAATCAACCAATACCCCCAACTCCCCCAAGCACGCCGTCTTGAGCGGGTGATTCGCGGGTGATTCGCGGGTGATTCGTATGTGATTCGTATGTGATTCGTATGTGATTCCTATGTCATTTCCCTTGTTTGATGCGGCTCTCTCCCTTCCTCCGCCGGCATACACTAACGGGCTCCCCGTTTCCGCCGCCTTCCGCTCAAACACAGGTGCCGTTTCCGCCTGCCATTCGCCTGCCACCACCGGCACGCCCGCCTTGATGATGCCCGCCTTCTCGCCCGCTATCTGCGCGAGTGTCGTCCCTAAGAACTCCGTGTGGTCCAGCCCGATGTTGGTGATGATGCTCACCTCCGGCGTAATCACATTCGTGGAGTCCAAGCGGCCGCCCAACCCCGTCTCCACGACGGCGATATCCACTTGCTCATGGGCAAACCAATCGAAGGCCATGCTCATCGCTGTCTCGAAGAACGAGGGGCGCACTGCTTCCAAGAAGGCGCGGTGTGTTTCCACGAAGCCCGCCACCTCCTCCTCGGGAATCATCTGCCCGTCTATGCGTATGCGCTCGCGGAAATCCACCAGATGCGGCGAGGTGTACAACCCTGTCTTGTAGCCGGCTTGCTGCAGCACGGCCGCCAACAGGTGCGAGGTGCTTCCCTTCCCGTTGGTGCCCGCCACGTGCACACTCTTGAAGCGCCGGTGGGGGTTGTTCAGGTGTGCCATCAGCCGGAGCGTGTTCTCTAACCCCGGTTTGTAGGCGGCGGCCCCTACCTGGTGAAAGGCCGGTGTGGAGGCGTACAGATAGTCCAATGTCTCTTCGTAACTCATCATCTCTTTGTTTTAACTCTTTTGTATTAACCGTTTCTTTTGTATCAACCGTTTTGTATTAACCGTTTCCTAAGGCCCGCAAAATTACGAAGAAGTTTGTGTATATGCAAAATCTTCCTTACCTTTGCCCTCGCTCAACCCTCCGACCCTATTCACTATTCGCTATTCACTATCAACTATTCATATCGTTCCCGCTGTTCACCACACTCAACTGGCTGCTCTACTTCAGCCTGAAGCTGCGCAACCGTGAGGAGCGGCGCAAGCGGCCAGACACAGGCTGGCTGGTTGTGTTCTTTGCCGCCTCGTTTGTGCTCTATCTGTGCCACTTCCTCTATTTTTCGGGGGTGGAGAACAATGCTACGCAAATGCTCTATTTTGTGTGCAATCTGTCGGTGTATCCGCTCTTCCGCTTCTGGATGCTGCGTCTCACAGGCCGCCCCATCGGGGCCGAAGCGTGGTTGCTGCTGCCTGCCCTGCTGCTTCCCACAGCGAGGATGCTGTGCATCCGTCTGGGACTGACAGCTGTGGCAGAGGCCATATATACGGCCGAGCGCTTGGCTTTTGCAGCACTGGTGGTATATGTGGTGGTACGCGGCCTGCTACTGCTCCGCCGCTACCGCATTGAGTTGGACGACTGTTTCACCGACGACCGCAGCTCGCAGCTCCGCCCGCTGAATATCCTGCTGTGGCTGTTTGCCGCCACAGCCGTACTCTCAATGCTGCTCAACATATTCGGGCGCGAGTGGTTTAAAGGCAAGACAATTGTTATAGTGCCTGCCCTGCTCATGAGTATGCTTTTGTGGTGGCTGGGCTTCACCACCTCACGCCTGCCGGAAAGCCCTGAGCAGACAGAACGAAAGATACTACGCAAGAGCACAGCCCGTCAGACCACTGCCACACCGCTGCTACCGGCATTGGAACGACTCATGTTCGAAGAGCGGCCCTACCTCAATCCGCAGCTCACCGTGATAGATGTGGCGCAGATGCTGGGCACCAACCGCACCTATATCTCCCAGCTGATGCGCGACGAGCTGCACACTACGTTTGCCGACTATATCAACCTCCAGCGCGTACAATACGCCAAGCGTCTGCTCCAATCGGCCGATGCCGCCTCCGACCATGAGGCCGTGCAGAACGCTATCGCCTTGGCAGGTTTCCCCTCCGAGAGCACTTTCTACCGCATCTTCAAGCAGCAGACAGGCCTCTCGCCCCTGCAATATCGCCGCCGCAAACAAGCCTAATCACCGCCCCCCCTCTTCCCTCTTCCCTCTTCCCCCACCTCCACTCTTTCTCTCCTCTCCTATCCTCTCCTAACCTCTCCTTTTCTCTCTTTCTCTCTTCTCTCCATCAAAAGTCGCCGAATACGCCCTTTTAAGGGGTGAAATTCCGTATATAGGGACAGGAGAGAAGACCACACCTGCAGATTTTGAGAATTTGGGAATGAAGTTTTGAGAATTTGAGAACGCTGTTTGCCCGAAACAGCGTAATTTTGCCGCATTATTAAGCCTATCATATACTCTCGGTATATCAACCCCGCAGGCGAAGGCGAGCTCTTCGTTACGACGCAGACCTTCGGCACACACCAACTGAACATCAAGGTCGGCATCAATGCCGCCGTTGCTCTCACCAAGACCGACAAGGGCGAAGTGAAAGTGCCGTACAACTGTGCCGATCCGACGATGGTATATATCTATGGAACGCGGTCGTCCTCGCCCGCAATAAGGATTGTCTGCAACGGACAGATACTTATCCTGCATGGCGGCAAAGCCTATACCCCCGCAGGTGTGGAAGTGAAGTAAGCTACTATATGTTAATTGAAAAATATATAAGGAAATGAAAAAGACACTATTTTTTGCGGCAAGTCTGCTGATTGCAGGTGTGCTGTGTACAGCGCTACAAGCACAATCTCCCGTACAGGTGGACGGAATCTACTATCTGCTTAACTCCGCTGACCATACTGCCACGGTCACTTACACCCCGGGCGAGACAGGCGGCATAGGTGTCGGCACCTACAGCGGACACCTCAATATCCCAGAGCAAATTCAAGTGTATGACGATGCGACTTACAACTATGCCGACTACACCGTTACCGCCGTCGGCGACAATGCTTTTGCGTGGTGCAGCGGGCTGACACAAATCACTATTCCTGCCACTGTTCAAACCCTCGGTCTTAACCTGTTGCAACGCACAAGCGGAGTAACGACCCTGA
>JAFUEI010000040.1 GCA_017464025.1 Paludibacteraceae bacterium
CCACGCGTGGAGGACTGAAAGCCTACTCCTTTTTGCACTTCCAAGTTGAACTTAGGGAACCGGTCATCAGCGATGCAGCAATGGCAGGTCTCTACGGCGGGGAAGGCAGCAAAGACGTTTTGCGTATATCGGATAAATGTTGTAACTTTGCACGTAATTTTGCCGTATGCGTCCGTTGTAGGTGCCGTACACGGCAGGATACAAGAGAAAATCATTACAGAAAAGATTGTTATGCTGAATCTTATCTTATGCGGTGCACCGGGTTCGGGCAAAGGGACCCAAAGCGAGTTTATCGTAAAAAAATACGGTTTGGAGCACCTCTCGACGGGGGACCTGCTCCGTCGGGAGATTGCCAGCGGTTCGCGCTTCGGCAAACAGATTGACGCCATCATCTCGAAGGGGAATCTCGTTCCCGACGACGTGATGCTGCGTCTGATAGACCAGTATATGGAAAGCCTCTCCGACGACTGCAAAGGCGTTATATTCGACGGATTCCCCCGTACGCTGAATCAGGCCATCGAATTTGAGAAGATGCTGGCCCACAAGCAGACACCCGCGCACCTGATAGACCTTGAGGTGGCGGAGGACGAACTGATAGAGCGTCTGCTGAACCGCGGCAAGACCTCAGGGCGGAGTGACGACAACTTAGAGACCATCCGCAAGCGGCTGACCGTGTATCACCACCAGACGGAGCCGGTAAGCGGCTACTACAAGGAGTTAGGTAAATATCATTCTGTGAACGGCACCGGCAGCGTGGAAGACATCTTCGAGAGAATAGCCGCCGTGATAGACAGTCTGTAAACCTCTGCAGAAAAAAAACGACTTTGTATGGCCCAGACCAACTTCATCGACTACGTGAAAATCTTCTGCCGCTCGGGCAAGGGGGGAGCGGGCAGTATGCACTTCCACCGCGCCAAGTATGTTCCGAAAGGCGGTCCTGACGGCGGCGACGGCGGTCGCGGCGGGCACATCATCCTGCGCGGCAACCGCAACCTGTGGACGCTGCTTCACCTGAAATACCAGAAGCATATCTTCGCCGGCAACGGGGGCAACGGGGGCGAGAGCCGTTCGTACGGCAAAGACGGCGAGGATAAATATATTGAAGTGCCTCTCGGCACGGTGTGCTACGACGGCGATACGGGCGAATACCTGTGCGAAGTCCGCGAACACGGCGAGCAGGTGGTGCTGCTGCGCGGCGGGCGCGGAGGATTAGGCAACTGGAACTTCCGCACAGCCACCAATCAGGCCCCGCGCTATGCACAGCCCGGCGAACCGTGCGTGGAGCGCAACGTGATACTGCAACTGAAGGTGCTGGCCGACGTAGGTTTGGTAGGGTTCCCGAATGCAGGCAAGAGTACGCTGCTGTCGGTGGTAAGCGCCGCCAAGCCTGAGATAGCCGACTATCCTTTCACCACCCTCACTCCGCAACTCGGCATCGTAAGCTACCGCGACAACCGATCGTTCTGCATGGCCGATATTCCGGGAATCATAGAGGGCGCATCGGAGGGCAAAGGCTTAGGACTGCGCTTCCTGCGCCACATCGAGCGCAACGCCGTACTGCTCTTCCTTGTGCCGGCCGATGCAGACGACATACGCGGACAATACGAAGTGCTGCTGCACGAACTGGAGCAATACAACCCCGAACTGCTCACGAAAGAACGCATTTTGGCCATCTCAAAGAGCGACATGCTGGACAAAGAACTGACGGAGCAGATGCGCCGCCTGCTGCCCGACGATGTACCGACGGTGTTCATCTCGTCGGTGAGCGGACAAGGCATAACGCAACTGAAGGACATGCTGTGGGAAGAACTGCAGAAAGAGAGCAATCAGGTGATTGAGATATCACACAAGCCGATTGACGTGACAGTAATAGAACGCGAAGAAGAGTCCGAGGAAGAAGAGGAGCCGCACACCATCTACCTCAACGAGGTGGAGGAAGAGTGGGACCTGAGCAAGTACAAGGGAATCGGATGGGATGAGTAGATGTTGGGGAATTGGGGATTTAGGGAACTGAGGAATTGAGGAATTGAGGAATTGAGGAGTTGGGGAATTGGAAGATTGTGGAATTGTTACATGCCTTATGACATACGATGAAGCCATGAAACGTCTGGAACAGCTGATGCAGCAGCTGGAGAGCGGCGAGGCCCTCTCGATGACGGAATACAAGCAGAAAGCCGGTGAGGTACGCGAGCTGGCCCGCTTCTGCCGTGAACAACTGGCCGGTATGGCCCAAGAGACAGAAGAGAAAGCATGAGACGCGAACAACGAGAGCAGCAAGAACAGCTGATGCCCGAACGCTACGAACAGGGAGAGCAGCCTGCCGGCCGCTACGAGCCGGACGACCTGAAGGAGGCGGTACGCGTGCTGCAGGAGGGTGGCGTGGTGCTCTACCCCACCGATACGGTGTGGGGATTAGGCTGCGATGCGACCAATGCAGAGGCCGTAGCCCGCATCTTCCGCATCAAGCAGCGGGCCGACGCGAAAGCCATGCTCTGCCTGTTAGACACGCCCGGGAAGCTGCAAGGCTATGTGGAGGAAGTGCCCGACATGGCGTGGGAGCTCATCGAGCTCAGCACCAAGCCGCTGACCATCATCTACCCTCATGCCCGCAATCTGGCAAAGAACCTTATGGCTGAAGACGGGTCCGTCGGTATCCGCATCACAAAAGAGACATTCTCGAAGGCCCTGTGCGAACGACTGCACAAGCCCGTTGTCAGCACCTCAGCCAACCTGAGCGGCGAGCCCACTCCGCGCAACTTCAGCCAAATAGTGGAGGACGTGAAACAACAAGCGGATTATATCGTGCGCTACCGGCGGAACGACCTTGCAGAGCCGGCACCATCGAGCATCATCAAACTGGACAAAGGCAACGTGATAAAAGTGATACGCCCCTAACCCGACCCTCTTCATGACCCAGAAACGCAAATACCAACTGCTGTTGCTGCTGACCGACCTGCTGGCAGCGGCTGTAGTATGGGTGCTGTTTCTCAGTTTCCGCTGGATGGTGAACGACGGGCGCGTGTTTGGCGTGACCACCATCCTGATTCCCGCCTTCAACTTCTACCGGGCCCTGCTGCTTTATCCGGTAGGCTGTGTGCTGGTGCACTACTTGTCGGGCTACTACCTGCGCACACGCAAGCTGTCGTATGCCCATGAGGCGGTAACGACCCTTCATTCGGCCGTAGTGATTGCCCTGGGTGCATTCTTTATCATCGTAATAGACGATGTAGTGGACAGCTACCGCAGTTATATCGTATCGCTGTGCGTGCTGTTCGCCCTGCAGTTTACGGTGTCGCTACTGCCGCGTATGCTGACAGTGGCCATCCAGCAGAGGCGGCACAGACGCGGCACAGACGGCAGCAACACCCTGCTCATCGGACAGCCGGCCGACACGGAGGCGCTGAAAAGCCGCCTACCCGACCGCCATATTGCAGGGGCTCTTTTGCCTGAAGATATAGGGAACTTCGGCAGCATACAGCAACAATGGCAGATTGACGACGTGATTGTCGCCACCGAACATATCGACCAGTGGCAACTCTACCAAATCATCCGTACCGTATATCCTTACCACACCGATATCAGCTTCACGGCCAGTGTGTATGACATGCTGACGGGTGCCGCCTACATAGGCAACTTGAAGGGGACACCGTTAGTAATCGTCACCCGGCCCGCCATGACCGACAGCGCTTTGTGCATCAAGCGCGCCTTTGATGTGGTGACCTCAGCCGCCGGCCTGATTGTATTCTCCCCTCTGCTGCTGTTAGTGAGTATCGCCGTTAAGGCAGGCTCGGCAGGACCTGTCATCTATAGTCAGGAGCGTATCGGCCTGTTCGGCAGGCCTTTCCGTATCTACAAATTCCGCACGATGCGGGCCGATGCCGAAAGCGGCCTGCCGCAACTCTCCCATGCGGACGACCCTCGCATCACGTCTATAGGCCGCTGGCTGCGCAAATATCGGTTAGACGAACTGCCGCAGCTATGGAACGTGCTGCGCGGCGACATGTCGGTGGTAGGCCCCCGTCCGGAACGGGCCTACTACATCCGCCAGATAGAGGAGCAGGCGCCCTACTACTGCCTGCTCTACAAGATACGGCCCGGCCTCACCTCGTGGGGTCCCATCCGCGTGGGCTATACCGACACCTTGGAAAAGATGATTATGCGCCTCAACTACGACATCGTATATATGGAGAACATGTCGTTAGGGCTTGACGTAAAGATAATGCTCTACACCCTGAAAGTGCTTGCAGAGGGACGGGGCCAATAGCAGCGAGAGAAGATGAAGAGCAAATGGCTTGACCAGTTTATCGCATGGCGGGAAGTGCATGTGAGCGAGCGCAACTTCGTGTTGGTGCTCTCGTTTTTTGTGGGCTTCTTCTCGTCGGTGGCTGCCTGGGTGCTGAAGACGCTTATCCACTATATCAGCAGTTTTGTCCGTCTGCAGGTCATTGACACTGGGCATCTGCTATGGTATTTGGTATGTCCGATGATAGGCATCGCCCTTTCCGCCCTCTTTGTGCGCTATATCGTGAAAGACGACATCTCGCACGGTATCACGAAAATACTATACGCCATCTCGCAACGCAAGAGCATCATCAAGGCGCACAACATGTGGAGCAGCGTGGTAGGCTCGTCGCTCACCATCGGCTTCGGCGGGTCGGTAGGCGCGGAGGCTCCTATCGTGCTGACAGGAGCCGCCATCGGCAGCAACCTCGCGCGCACTTTCCGGTTGGACCAGAAGACGATGATGCTGATGATAGGCTGCGGCGCCGCCGGAGCTATCGGCGGAATATTTAAGGCACCTATCGCAGGCTTGGTATTCACCTTGGAGGTACTGATGATAGACATGACGATGGCCAATATCTCGCCGCTGATGATCAGCAGCATTACGGCCACCGCTTTCACCTACCTGTTCTCCGGCTCGAGTCCCATGTTCCTGCTGTCGAGCATCGAGCCCTTCAGCGTCAACCGCATTCCGTGGTATATTGTATTAGGCGTGGTATGCGGTTTTATGTCGCTCTATTTCACGCGCGGCATGAACAGTCTGGAGACCCAGTTCAAGCGGTTGCCCTCGTTAGCCTCGAAGGTACTGACAGGCGGTCTGACCCTGTCGGTGCTCATCTTCCTCTTTCCCCCACTGTATGGTGAGGGCTACGACTCCATCAGCCTGCTCCTCAACGGCCGTGCCGAAGAGATGCTGTCGGGTTCGCCCTTTGCCTCGCTACCGGCTTCGGTCTGGCTGCTGACAGGCTATCTGCTGTTAGTGGTACTGCTCAAAATAGCGGCTTCGGTGGCCACCAACGGCGGTGGCGGTGTGGGCGGCATCTTCGCACCTTCGCTCTTTGTGGGCTGCATCACCGGCTATATCAGTGTACATCTGCTCAATATGGCGGGACTCGGACTGCCGGAGGCCAACTTCGCCCTGGCAGGCATGGCCGGCCTGATGTCGGGCGTGATGCATGCACCGCTGACGGGCATGTTCCTCATCGCCGAACTGACGGGCGGCTACCACCTCTTCATGCCCTTGATGATTGTCTCCATCGTCTCCTACGTAACGATTCTGCTCTTTGAGCCTCACTCGCTGTATGCCATGCGTTTAGCCCAGAAGGGAGAACTGTTGACGCACAACAAAGACCGCTCGGTGCTGACTCTGCTGAAGATGGACAACGTGCTGGAAAACGACCTGCGCACGCTCTATCCGGAGATGACACTGGGTGAGCTGATAAAAGTGATAGCCGAGAGCAAGCGCAACATCTTCCCTGTCATCTCCCACGAAGGCAAACTATTAGGTGTACTGCTGCTTGATGAGGTGCGCAACATCATGTTCCAGCCACGGCTCTACAACCGCTTCACCGTGTCGCAACTCATGACCTCCCCCCCCGCCATACTGGACTACAACATGCCTATGGAGCGTGTCATGGAGGTGTTTGAGGACACCAGCGCATGGAATCTGCCCGTGGTGGACGAGCAGAAACACTACCTCGGCTTCGTTTCGAAATCGAAGATATTCAACTCGTACCGGCAGGTGCTGGTAAACTTCTCGGAAGAATAATCCCCCCGTCCCCAACGGCAAGGAGACAGAAAAAAGCAGGAGCCGGCTGATGCGAGGCATCGAAGCCGGCTCCTGCTTTCGGGTGAGAAAGGAACCTTGCCAGTGATCCGGCCGGGATTCGAACCCGGGACCCACAGCTTAGAAGGCTGTTGCTCTATCCAGCTGAGCTACCGGACCAATATCGTGCATATCACCCGCTTCCGGGGAGATTATTCGCTTTTTTTGAGCGTGCAAAGATACAACTTCTTTCCGATATACACAAACTGCGCCGCCGGACAGCCGGCAAATCAGGGAGTACACCCTGCGGAGGCGAGACGCAGCGGAACAGCCTTACTGCATCACATAGACGCAATAGCCTTTTGCCGGAAGGTCAAACTGCGTATCAGCGCGCAGACTGACAGCAACGGAGAGCGGTCCTTCGGTAATGGTGCGGCTGTCCAGCACCCGGCTGTAACGGCCGGCCGGAATGCCGCTTAGCGCGGTGGTGACAGCCGTGGAGGAGAGGTTGAGCACCACCAGCACCGTATTGTCGGCCGTCTGCTTGAGATAGGCGAAGACGGAAGTGTTGGCGGCCTCAAGGAAGGTGACGGAAGGGCGTACTCCCTTCGGACCGCCGCCCAAGGCGGGCTGCCGGTGACGCAGGGCCACCAGCGTGGCGATGGTGTTGCGCAGCTGCGCGTTGCCGTTGTTCCAGTTGATAACAGAGCGGTTGAAATAGTCCTGCACCGGCCGGTAGCCTATCTCCTGACCATTGTAGAGGAGGGGCATGCCGTAGAGTGTGAACTCAAGCACCGTCATAAGCGGCACGTTGCTGCCGAAATCAGAGAAATAGTTCTTGCCGTCGTTGCCGTCATCGTGGTTGGTGAGATAGACCATACGGTCCATCTTGTCGTAGTTGGGATTGTTGACGAGGGAGCGGCAGTAAGCCCGCAGCAGAGAGGCATTGTCGGTTGCACCCACCTTCTGTGCGACATTGTCGTGGAAACCCCAGGCGTAGTCGTAGTCGAACCCCACGTCGTAAAGGTCCTTGCGGTCGATGAGGTCGCCTTCGGCCAGCATACGGATATGTTTGTCGGGCGCAGCGGCACGGATGTCAGGCAGGGCGCTCTGCCAAAAGGAGGCCGGAATGGCAGGCGACGAGATATAATCGAAGCGGAAGCCGTCGATACCTGCCTTTTCCACCCAATAGATGATGGCATCGGTCATGGCCTGGCAGAGACCGGCATTGCCGTAGTCCAGCTGATAGACATCGCCGTAATTGTTGGGGTGTACTATTTTGCCGTTGCTCTGTTTGTAGTATTCTGGGTGCTGGCTCACCCATACGTGGTCAAGGCCCGTATGGTTGGGGACCCAGTCCATCCAGACCTCCATGCCGAGGTGGTGAGCCTCATCCACAAACGCCTGAAGGTCGGGCAGTTCGCCGTGATCGGGATTGACCTCCGTATAGTCGTGCAGGGCGTAGGGGCTGCCCAGGGCACCTATCTTGCCTTGCTTGCTGCGCGTCTGGATCGGCATAAGCCATACGATGTCGATGCCCAGCGTGCGCAGTTCCTGCAGACGGGCTTTTGCGGCCTGTAGCGTGCCTTCGGCGGTGAAGTTGTAGAGGTTGAGTTCGTAGATGACCTGATGGTGTTCGTCAAGCGCCCGGGTGTTGCTGACGCTGAACATTTCGGGTGTCTCGGGCTCCAGCAGTTCGGTGCAGGAAACCGGCAACAGCAGAGCGGCGAGGAGAGGAAGAAGACGTTTCATAGGTGAAAAATATCAGAGGAGTATGACAATGCTTTTTATGAATCCGGCTGCAAAGATACAAAATTATTCTTATATCTGCCCTATCTGCCACAGGTGTAGTTTGGCACAGACTTTGCATTCAAGAGTGCAGATGAAAAAACATGTTACGTATGAAACGCTTCTTCCAATATCTTTTCCTGCTCATCGTCGTAGCGGCGGTGAGTGCCGGAACCACCTGGGTTGTATTGCAAAAGGCCGCACCGGAGATGGTGATGACCAAAGTAGTGAACGGAGATACCATCACGGCCGTGCCTGCTGCATACAGCAAGTTTGCCGCTCTTCCGGAGGCGGGCGAGACCGACTTCACCAATGCGGCCGAGCTGTCGGTGAACGCGGTGGTGCACGTGAAGACCACCTATCAGAGCCAGAGCCGGCAGTACATGTCCGACCCGTTCTTCGAGTTCTTCTTTGGGCGTCCGCAACAGCAGCGCGAGATGCCGGCCCAGCAGGCCAGCGGGTCGGGTGTCATCATCTCGCAGGACGGCTATATCGTCACCAACAACCACGTCATCGACAAGGCACAGCAGATACAAGTGGTGCTCAACGACAAGCGCGAGTTCAGCGCTACGCTGGTAGGTACCGACCCTAATACGGACATTGCCCTGCTGAAGATTGAGGCTACCGACCTGCCCGTTATCCTGATGGGCAACTCCGACGACCTACGCGTAGGCGAATGGGTGCTGGCGGTGGGCAACCCCTTCAACCTGACCTCCACCGTCACAGCCGGTATCGTCAGCGCCAAGGCACGCAACATCAATATTCTGAATGCCGACATGAAGATAGAGAGCTTTATCCAGACCGATGCGGCTGTGAACCCCGGCAACTCGGGCGGTGCGTTAGTGAACACCCGCGGCGAGCTGGTGGGCATCAACACAGCCATCGCTTCGCAGACGGGATCGTACTCGGGCTACAGCTTTGCCGTACCGACCAGCATCGTGCAGAAGGTGGTGAGCGACATCAAGCAGTTCGGTATCGTGCAGCGCGCCATCCTCGGCGTGCAGATACAGGAGATTACGGCCGAGCTGAAGAAAGAGAAAGGTCTGACCACGCTGCAGGGCGCCTACATAGCGGCCGTGGTACCCGACGGGGCAGCCGACAAGGCGGGCGTAAAGCAGGGTGACGTCATCACCCAGATAGACGCAGCCCCCATCCGCACCGGCACCGACCTGCAGGAACAGATAGGACGTCACCGACCGGGCGACACCGTGACGCTGACCGTACTGCGAAACGGCAACCTGATTACGCTCACGGCCGAACTCACCAACCGCCAGGGCGGCACCACCCTGCTGGAGAAGCAGAACGAGAGCGCCCTGCTCGGCGCACGCTTCGAGCCGTTGGCACAGAGTCTGCAACAGAAGCTGGGCATCAGCTACGGCGTACAGGTGAAGGACCTGAAGAGCGGCAAACTGAAGAGTGCAGGCATACCAGCCGACTTCATCATCCTCAAGGCCAACAACCGCGCCATCCGCACGGAAGAAGACTTGAGCGAAGTGGTGCAGAACGCGATGGCGGCTTCGGAGCGGGAGAAAGTGCTCTTCATCACGGGCTGCACCCCGCAGGGACGGGTACAGTATTATGCCATCGACCTGGCACAATAGGTAGCCGCCCGCAACGGCGGCATAACAACCAACTCAAACGGGGATGTACAACCGGCAGCCCCGTTTGCTATTGGAGGAAATGTCAGAAAAAAACAACGACAGACTCTTACTCGAAACAACACACTATACACTATAGACATGAAAAAGATTTTCTTCCTTACCGTTGCTCTGTTTGCAGCGATGAGTATGCATGCGTCCACGGCAGCGCCCGACGAAACAAACGGATGGGCGGAGATTGTATTCACGGCCCCGTCAGCGGCAGGAAGCTTGACTGATTCCACCTTCACCGCTGCAAACAGCACCTTCTCGGTCATCTGCAGGGACGCAGATGCCTCCAAGAAGGCAAGCATCGACGCCAACACCAGCATCTTCGGCACCGTAGCGGACAATCGGACCTACAGTTACCGTCTGAAGACCAACGCAAGCGCACCGTATTTAGAACTCCATATTCCGGCGGACGGCATGCTGCGCATAGCAGCACGCAGTGCCAGCAAGGAAGAGAAAAAACGTATCGTCCTTATCGAACAGAACGGCTATACCTTGTTGAGCCAAATCGTAAATGAAGACGCCGGCATCGGGTTCAACGACTCGCTGATATGCTACCCCTACTATCCGGTGCGCGTTCAGGCAGGTGACGTGAAAATCTCTGTTCCCGAAGGTGCCATGAACTTCTACAGTTTCGCCTTCAAAGAGGAGGCCGACCCGGATGCTGCGGCCCGCTATTATCTTGCCGGCTCTATGACCGACTGGCAAAACGGCATGGCTCAGATGCAGAAGCAGGGAGCGACTTACAGCACTACGATGGCCCTGGATGCCAACACCCTGTACCAGTTCAAAGTGGTGCGAGTGCTCGGCGCAGACACGGCATGGTATGGCATCAACGTGCCAGAAGGTGCCTCATGGGAGCCGATGAGCGCGGACAACTGCACCGGCTGGCAGCTGACAGGGAAGATGAATACAGGTTTGCAAACCACCAAAAGAGGCGACTACACCTTCCTGTATAAGGTCGGTGAGCAGAAGGAGATGACGGTGGTCTATCCTTCCGAGTGGGACGAGATTGTGTTTACCGCAGCGACCGAAGCCGGCACGGGTGCATTTGCGGATTCCGTGTTCCTCGTCAAATACAGCGATTTCCGGATGACCGTTTCCGACGCGAAGAATGCCGTAAAGACACAGACATCAGGCAGCCTCAAATACGGCGATGCTTCCGCCTTCTCGGCGTATTCCTGTTCACTGAACACAAGCAGCCGGTCAACGCGTCTGATATTCAACATTCCAGCGGACGGACAGATGCGTATTGCGGCCTACAAATCAGACGTGCGCAATTATATCGTGGAGCAAAACGGGGACACCCTTCTGGACCAGACGGTAAGCAAAGACGACAAGAGTGCGGAGGGCTACTATCCGTATGTATATGTGTACGTACGCAAAGGAACCGTCATGGTGTATGCCCAGAATCCAGTGAACTTCTACAGCTTCGCCTTCAAGGAGACCGCTATCCCGGAGACGCCCACGGGAACAACCGGCAGCGAAACGGCCGTCAAGCCTGCAAAGGTCATCCGCAACGGCCGGATATACATCCTCCACGGGGACAAGACCTATACCGTCACGGGACAGGAAGCGAGGTAGCCGCGCCCTGCGAGAGCGATGTGCAGGAAGCGTACAATCCGCAGGAAGGACAGACGGTTCACTTTCTTGCATATCTGAAGAAAGAACTGTAACTTTGCAACCGAAAGTTGCAAAGACCATATAAATAACAACCCCTCGTCGCATGCCGACGTAAAACAGCCAAGCGCAAGCGTGCGCTGACGAAAAAAAATAAAGCATTACTATTATTTCGCGTTCAAGAAAAAAGCCTGAGAAACTGATTTCTTAATCGGAATAAAGCGTTCACTATGTCTGTGAACCGAACAATATGCTATAGTAATCCGCATATAGGTGTGGATTTTCTAAGCATATTGACGGGTTTACTCTCAGGCTTCCCGTGAACGTGAATAGAGGTTCACACCTTTTATTATTCCCAAACGATTGATAGTAAACATAAAAAAAACTATCAATCGATGAATCAAGACAAATTATATCTACCGGGATTAAATGGTATCCGTGCTGTAGCGGCAATATCGGTATTATTCGGCCACATGTGGGATCCGTTCGGAGACTGGGGTGTGACTCCTCATTGGCATATTCCCTGGCCATCCGGCCCTGTAACAACTTTTTTTGTTATTAGCGGTTTCCTTATTACCTTTCTGCTGATGAATGAAATAGGAAAAACAGACGATGTCAGTATTCCCAAATTCTACATGCGCCGTATTTTGCGTATCTGGCCGCTCTACTACGCCTATTTGGCTATGGCTCTATTCGCAACCTGGCTCTTTCATGGCGAAATCAACAATGCGGCATGGTTCTATATATTCTTTGCCGGCAATATCTCCCAGGCATTGGGCTCCGGCATCATCCCTCTTTACCATTTTTGGAGTTTGGACGTAGAAGAACAATATTACCTTTGGTATCCGTGGATTGTCAAATACAGCAAAAAACATGTGCTGACATTTGTATCCGTTCTTTTTGTTTGCTGGTTTGGAGCCAAATCAGCGATATACATATTTCTTGGTAAAGGAATGCTGTACAGTATATTAGGAATGGTACGATTCGATTGTATGATGCTGGGCGCAATGGGAGCCATCATGTATTATCGCAAGACGGAATGGTTCTGCAAGTTATGCTCCAACCGCATTGTGGCTCTTATTGCGTGGGTACTATTTTTCACATCTGGCTTATATGCCGATCACCTCCCGTCTCCGGTCCGCAATGAATTTATCGCGTTGATTTCATTATTTGTCATCATGGCAGGATTGCTGCGCAAACCTATCTTGGAAAATCGCGTCATGAATTATCTGGGACAAATATCTTATGGCATTTATGTTATCCACCCGTTGCTGTTATACGTCTTAACCCGTCTCGTCAAACCGGCTGATTTCATGCCGGACGCTATCGCTTCCATTGTCATATTTTTGTCAATAACAGTTTTAACAATCGGACTTGCCTCCCTCTCGTACAAATTCTTTGAGATGCCCTTCCTACGGCTGAAAAACAAATTCAGTGTCGTACAAAGCACGAATTCTACCGAATGAATTCTCTTGCCTGCTCATAAAACAATTTGTTTATTGGCATCCGTTTTTCTTCATACGGATTCTTAACGGCCTTGCAAATATCATACAGGCCGCTGAGAAACCGGGAGTGCAAATGACAGAGATGGGTACAGCCTTGTCTCTACAAAAAAGCCTCATGGCATACTTTTTGTAAATAAAATTTTGTCAATTCAAAGAATTGTTGTACCTTTGCGCGCTAATTTTGGAGCAGTGTGTACTGCTGTGAGCCACAGACGCTGCAAGCAAGGCACACACCTCCAAATTCCGGCTTACCAAAACAACCGTTCAAGGAGGAATCCTATGAGACAACTTAAAATTACCAAATCAATCACCAACCGCGAAAGCGCTTCGCTGGACAAGTATCTGCAAGAGATCGGCCGCGAAGAGCTCATCACGGTCGAGGAGGAAGTTGAACTCGCAGGGCGTATCCGCAATGGAGACAGAGCCGCACTCGAAAAACTGACACGCGCCAACCTGCGCTTCGTGGTTTCCGTGGCAAAACAGTATCAGAACCAGGGCCTGAGCCTTCCCGACCTCATCAATGAAGGCAATCTGGGCCTCATCAAGGCCGCTGAGAAATTCGACGAGACGCGTGGCTTCAAGTTCATCAGTTATGCCGTGTGGTGGATTCGCCAAAGCATCCTTCAGGCACTGGCCGAGCAGTCGCGTATCGTGCGCCTGCCGCTGAATCAGGTGGGTTCTCTCAACAAAATCAACAAAGCGTTCTCGCGCTTCGAACAGGCCAACGAACGCAAGCCTTCGGCAGAAGAACTGGCTGAGGAACTCGACATTCCGGTGGACAAGATAGCCGACACGCTCAAGATGTCCGGCCGTCACGTCAGCGTTGACGCTCCCTTTGTGGAGGGCGAAGACAACAGTCTGATTGACGTGATGGTGAACGAAGACTCGCCCAATGCCGACCGCGGACTCATCAACGAGTCGCTCTCGAAGGAAATCGACCGTGCCCTCTCCACGCTTACCGACCGCGAGGCCGAGATTATCCGCAAGTTCTTCGGCATAGGTATGCCGGAGATGACGCTGGAAGAGATTGGCGAGGAGTTCGGCCTGACGCGCGAGCGCGTGCGCCAGATTAAGGAAAAGGCTATTCGCCGCCTGCGCAACAACTCCCGGAGCAAACTGCTGAAGCCCTATTTGGGCTGAGACCAGCCGCTCCGAAGAAGAGACCGTATTTCTCTTTTTTTCATAATACGATTTGTTTGCTGAGGCCTGTCCGCTACCCGCGGACGGGTCTCTTTTTTGTCCAAAAGTGTACCCAAACGAAAAAAGATTTGCACGCGTGAAAAAAAAACACTAATTTTGCGCGTCTCAATTGTGAACAGGTATCATGAGTCGTAAAAGAATCATCATCATAGCTGTAGCGGCCCTCCTGCTGCTGCCTGCCCCCCGTGTATTTGCCGAAGCCGACCCCTATAAGAAGCCGGACATCGTGTGGACCAAGCGCATGAACACCTACACCGGCCTGTACTCCAAGAGACAGAACGGCGTGGCCAATGCCATCTCCCTTACGCTTGATGCAGCCTATTACTATGGTGATGTGGAGAACCGCGGTCTGGCCGTAGCAGGCGGTCCCCTCTTTGCCGAGAACATCAGCGGCATGGGCAAAATCAACTACACCCAGCCGGTGGCCTCCATTCTGAACATACGCTACTCGGTGGGCGGCGGCATCTTGCGCGGTAACAACCAGAAGTATGCCGACAAACTGTGGAACACGGAGACGCCTCTCAGCTACCGCAAGTTTGACTCATGGATTTTGAATGCATCCGTCGGCGTAGAGGTATATCCGATTATCAATGCAGGCTTCTACATCTATGCCGGCCTAATGTTCAACTACAGCAATGTGACGATGAACTATGGCAAGAACGGTCCTGACGGCGAGTGGCTGTACAGCTGGAAGAATAACTCCATCCTCCCCATGATACCCGTGGAAATAGGTTATCAGTTCAACCTGGGTAAAAGCTGGCTGCTGAATGCCCATATCGGCATTGCACAGGGCATTGGCGACACCGAGCTCTTGAATCTTGACGGTTATCCGCACGACTTCAGTGCCCGCGGTACGAAGGCAGGCGGCGGACTCGGGGCCGGCGGCACCTCCACCAAGCAATGGTTTGACGGCTGGTTCAATGTCGGCATCACCATCTCCTACAGCTGGCACAACTGCGAAATCTGCCGTCTGCGCCAGTGGTAACCGCGCAAGGCATGAAGCCCGCGCGCATTCAACATCTCTGCAATTCAACAGTTCAACAATTTAACAGTTCAAGGCCTAATAGTCCTGTGGTTCACCTTGCCTGCGAAGCGTAAGATAATCAACGATCCTGTTTTTGGGTTCATCACCGTTCCCAATGAGTTCTTGTTGGAACTGTTGCAGCACCCCTACGTGCAGCGTCTCAACCGCATCCGGCAGTTGGGACTTTCTTTCTATGTATATCCGGGCGCTATGCACAGCCGCTTCCTGCATTCGCTGGGTGCGATGCACCTGATGCAGGAGGCTATCGGTGTGCTCCGCCAGAAGAATATCGACATCTCCCACAGCGAGGGCAACTCGGCCCAGGCCGCCATCCTGCTGCATGACATCGGGCACGGCCCGTTCTCGCATGTATTGGAGAACACGCTCGTCAGTGGCATCTCCCACGAAGAGATATCGTTGCTGATGATGGAACACATCAACCGCGACATGCAGGGCCGCCTGAACGAGGCTATCAGCATCTTCCGCGACGAGTATCCCCGCCACTTCCTCCACCAGATGATCAGTTCGCAGCTCGATGTGGACCGGTTGGACTATCTCTGCCGCGACTCCTTCTTCTGCGGCGTGAGTGAGGGCACGGTGGCTTCGGCACGCATCCTGAAGATGCTCAATGTGGCGGACGACCGGTTGGTGGTGGACGAGAAGGGAATCTACTCGGTGGAGAAATTCCTCGTGGCACGCCGGCTGATGTACTGGCAGGTATATCTGCACAAGACGTCGGTGGCCGCCGAGCAACTGCTTATCAAGATTCTGTCGCGTGCCAAGCAGTTGGCCCGCGAAGGGAAACCGCTCTTTGCCAGCCCTGCCCTGCACTATTTCCTTTATGGCAACATCACGGGAGCCGACTTTGCTACCGATGGCGAGGCGTTGCGGATGTACGCACGGTTGGACGACTCGGACATCTTGTCGGCTATCAAAGAGTGGGCTATCGGCACCGACCCAGTGCTGCGGTTGCTCTGCACGGCCTTTACCAACCGCAAACTCTTCAAGGTGCAGCTCCTCAATGCTCCCATGACACCCGACCGCATTGAAGAGCAGACCGCGTTCTACCGGCAACAGCTCTCACTGACGGACGAAGAGGCGCGCTACTTCTTCTCGGAGCATTCATCGGTGACCAACACCTATTCGCAGAAAGACGACTCTATTGGTATCCTTTACAAAGACGGCAGCGTAAAAGACATTGCCGAGGCATCCGACATGCTCAACCTGCAGGTGCTCACCAAACGCGTGGAGAAGCACTACCTTTTCTATTACCGCCTGAACGCCTGACCCATTCTTTCAACGATTTCCATGACCTTCACTGCACAACAGATAGCACAGTTTCTCGGCGGCGAGCTCCGCGGCAGCAACGATGCCGTAGTGAGCGACGTTGCCCGCATCGAAGAAGCCCGTCCCGGCACGCTCTGCTTCCTCGGCGACCAGCGCTTCATCCCCTTCCTGAGCAACACGCAGGCCTCGGTCGTGCTCATCTCGCGTACACTCGGTTTCAGCGGCACCACACCTGCCACACTCATCATCGTGGACAATGCCCGTGCCGCCATGGCCAGTCTGCTCACCTTAGTGGAGCAGACGCTCAATCCGCGCAAGCAGGGCATCGAGCAGCCTTGCTTCATCGCCTCAGGCAACATCGTGGAAGACGATGTATATGTCGGGGCTTTTGCCTACATAGGCCGCAATGTGAAGATTGGCCGCGGGGTGCAGATTTATCCGCAGTGCTATGTAGGCGACAACTGCACCATCGGTGACAACACCGTATTATATGCCGGCGCGCGCGTTTATCACCACTGCGTCATCGGGCGTGACTGCATCATCCATAGTGGTTGCGTCATCGGAGCCGACGGTTTCGGCTTTGAGACCGATGCCGAAGGCGTGAACCGCAAGGTGCCCCAGACGGGCAATGTGGTGATTGAGGACGATGTGGAGATAGGGGCCAACACCTGCATCGACCGCGCCATGATGGGCAGCACCATCGTCCGCCGCAACGCCAAATTGGACAATCTGGTGCAGGTGGCACACAACGACGAAGTGGGCGGAAGCACCTTCCTCTGCGCGCAGGTGGGTATCGCCGGCTCCACCCGCATCGGCAGCCACTGCATCCTTACCGGACAGGTGGGAGTGGCCGGTCATATCGAAGTGGCCGACCGCACCATCGTAGGGGCCCAGGCCGGCGTGGCCGGAACAATACGCGAGCCGGGAGGGATGTATCAGGGCTCGCCCGCCATACCGGTGGGCAACTTCCGCCGCTCCAGCGTTGCCTTCAAGCAACTGCCTGAACTGCAGAAACTGGTTTACCGGCTGGAGAAAGAGGGGAGAAGATAGAAATACTTTTATTCCTATGCAACAACACACACTACATACGTCTTTCTGTTTGGCAGGCAAAGGTCTGCATACTGGGCTGTTTATCCACGCCTGTTTTCTGCCGGCACCTGTCGGCACAGGTGTGCGCATCTGCCGTACCGATCTGCCCGGACAACCCTGCTATGAGGCTCTGGCCGACTACGTCAGCACCACCGAGCGCGGCACCGTGCTGGAGAATGGCGCATGGCGCGTCTCCACCGTGGAGCACGCTCTCTCAGCCCTGTATGCCTTGGGGGTGAGCAACTGTCTCATCGAGCTGGATGCTCCCGAGATGCCCATCCTCGATGGTTCGGCCCGTCCTTTTGCCGAGGCCGTTCTGCATGCCGGTATCGACGAACAGCCGGCACCGCGCAAACGCTTTGCGGTGAAACAGACCGTCACGTTCGACAATGGCCATGGCAGCAGCATCACACTCACGCCTGCCGACTCCTTCTCGCTGGAGGTCGGCATCGGTTTCCCGTCCCCCGTACTCGGAAGCCAGTCGGCCGGACTCGACAGCCTGGAAGACTATGCCGGTGCCATCGCACCCGCCCGCACCTTCGTGTTCCTTCGCGAGGTGCAACCCCTCCTGCAGATGGGCCTTATCAAGGGCGGCGACTTGCAGAACGCCGTTGTCATATACGACCAGCCGCTGGAGCAGACCGAACTGGACCGCATGGCCGACACCATGCACCAGCCCCGTCTTGATGCCGCCCGCCTGGGCTATCTGACACCCCTCTTGTTCGACAACGAGCCTGCCCGCCACAAACTGCTTGACCTCATAGGCGACCTCTCGCTGCTCGGGGCCGCCATTCAGGGCAAGGTGACGGCTGTCCGACCCGGCCACAGCATCAACACGGCCTTCTGCCGGCAGCTCCGCCAACTGATGACGGCATCAACAGAAACAAACTGACAACAAACACATTATACATAGCCAACCCCAACAGATTCATGCGTCAACCTCTTGCATATATACATCCCGGAGCGAAAATCGACCCCTCCGTGGTAATCGACCCCTTCGTCTGCATCGACAACAACGTAGAGATAGGCCCCGGCTGCCGTATCGGCAGCAACGTCACCATCTGCGAAGGTGTGCGTATCGGCCGCAACGTAACCATCTTCCCCGGCGCCGTGATTGGAGCTATTCCGCAGGACCTCAAGTTCAAAGGCGAGGACTCGCTGGTATTCATCGCCGACAACACCGTTATCCGCGAGTTTGTCACCATCCACCGCGGCACCGCCTCCAAAGGCAAGACCGTGGTGGGCAGCAACTGCCTCATCATGGCCTACTGCCACGTGGCGCACGACTGCCTGCTGGGTGACAATATCATCATGTCCAACGCCACCCAGCTGGCCGGCGAGGTGCAGGTGGGCGACTGGGCCGTCATCGGCGGCGGAACGCTGGTTCACCAGTTCACTCATATCGGTGCCCACGTGATGGTGCAAGGCGGCAGCAAGGTGCAGAAAGACATCCCCCCCTACATCACCGCCGCCCGCGAACCGATACAGTACTGCGGCGTCAACAGCATCGGCCTCCGACGCCGGGGATTCACCAACGAGCAGATACGTGCCATCCAGGACTGCTACCGCCTCATCTTCCAGTCGGGCCTCAACGTGAGTCAGGCCATGGAGCGCATCGAGGCCGAACTTCCCAGCTCGCTGGAGCGCGACGAGATCATCCTCTTCGTGCGCAACTCGCCCCGCGGCATCCTGAAAGGGTACTTTGACAAATAGCATACAGAGAACACAGAGAATACCAACCCGTAAAGCCATTTATCGTTATGAACTTCATCGAAGAAATCGTAGAGAAAGACCTGCAGGAAAAGAAAAACGACGGACGCATTCAGACACGCTTCCCGCCCGAACCCAACGGCTACCTGCACATCGGTCACGTAAAGGCCATCTGCATGGACTTCGGCATTGCCGAACGCTTCGGCGGCGTGTGCAACCTACGTTTTGACGACACCAACCCCGTCAAGGAAGACGTGGAGTATGTGGACAGCATCATGCGCGACATCGCATGGCTGGGCTTCCACTGGGGCAACGTCTATTACGCCTCCGACTATTTCCAGCAGCTCTACGACCTGGCTATCCGTTTCATCAAAGAAGGCAAGGCCTACGTGGACGAGCAGACGGCCGAACAGATAGCCGAACAAAAGGGTACGCCCACCGAACCCGGACAAAACTCGCCCTACCGCGACCGCCCCGTAGAGGAAAACCTGCGTCTCTTCCAGGCTATGCAGAACGGCGAAGTCCCCGATGGCAAGATGGTGCTCCGCGCCAAGATTGACATGGCCAACCCCAATATGCACTTCCGCGACCCTATCATGTACCGCATCATCACCACGCACCCCCACCACCGCACCGGGCGCCGCTGGAACGTATATCCCATGTACGACTTCGCTCACGGACAGAGCGACTACTTCGAAGGTGTTACCCACAGCATCTGCACGCTGGAGTTTGTAGTGCACCGCCCGCTGTACGACTGGTTTATCGACCAGTTTGTGCCCCAAAACGAATACCGGCCTCACCAGTATGAGTTCAACCGTCTGAATATCACCTACACCGTCATGTCGAAGCGCAAGATGCTCCAGCTCGTCAAAGAAGGCCTTGTGGCCGGCTGGGACGACCCCCGCATGCCTACCGTCTGCGGTCTGCGCCGACGCGGCTATACGGCCGAAGCCATCCGCGCCTTCATCGACAAGATAGGCTACACCAAGGTGGAAGGCATGATCGACCTCGGTCTGCTGGAGCACACCGTCCGCGAGTGCCTCAAGGAGAAAGCACCCCGCGTATGCGCCATCTTCGATCCCGTCCGCCTTATCCTCACCAACTGGCCCGAAAACCGGCAGGAGGACATCACGGCCGAGAACATCGATGGTATGCCCGAGCTCGGCACCCGCAGGATGCCCTTCGGCAAAGAACTCTGGATCGAGCGTCAGGACTTCCAAGAAGAGGGCGACAAGAACTTCTACCGCCTCTCGCCCGGCGGCCGCGAAGTACGGCTCAAGAGCGCCTATATCGTGCAGGCTACCGGCTGCGAGAAAGACAGCGAAGGCCGCATCACCACCGTATATGCCACCTGCGACCTCGACTCCAAGTCGGGCACCGAAGGGGGCAACCGCAAGACAAAAGCTACCATCAACTGGGTGGAATGCAACTCCGCACTCGATGCCGAGGTGCGGCTCTACGACCGTCTCTTCGCGGTGGAGAACCCCTCGGCCGACGAGCGCGACTTCCGCGAACTGCTCAACCCCGACTCGCTCAAAGTGACGACCGCAAAGGTGGAGAGTTCGCTGCGGAACGTGCAGATGCAGGACCACTTCCAGTTCCTCAAGCAGGGCTATTTCGTGGTGGACGACGACTCTGCGCCCGGCCGCCTCGTCTTCAACCGCACAGCCTCCCTCAAGGACAACTGGCAGAAGAAAGCCTGACCCCCTTCGCGTCAGCGTCAAGAAAGACGGGAGGACACAAAAATGTTGTCCCCCTCACCTGTAGAGCCATTTGACCAAATGGCTCTTTTTTTGTTTTATCCTGCTGACAAGAAGAGACGCATCGGTATGCGTCTCTTCTTGTTAAGGGGGGTATAGGATTGCTGTCTGTTACTGTTCGGAAGCTTGCGGCGGCAGAAGTGTCAGGTCACTCCTGCTCTAATACCATCGTATTGCGGGTGATGCACTGCAGCTTCACGTCATGCTCCGGCATGACAAACCGGATGACAAAGCCCTTGTCATGGTCGTAGTCAGGACTGATCGGATTCCCGTCAAGAAGGAAGGTATAGCTGACGTCGGTAGCCACCATCACGAAGTAGAGCGTGACGGGCGTGCCGGGGCGGTAGCGCTCCTGCGCCTCGCCGGTTTCGCTGCAATAGCCTAAGCGCTGGCCGCAATAGTCGATACTGTACATCTTCCGGCTGCAGCCCGAAGAGGAAAATAGCGTAGTCATACACAGGATGATTAAAAGTAAAACTGGTCGTATCGGTCGTCTTGTCTGCATACGGGTCAGGGGTCAGCGGTTGGCGTACATACGTTCGTAGTAGAGCTGGTAGTCGCCTGACGTCACGTTGTCGAGCCAGGCCTGGTTGTCCAGATACCAGCGGACGGTCTTTTCGATGCCTTCTTCAAACTGCAGCGAGGGCTCCCAGCCCAGGTCGCGTTGCAGCTTGGTAGAGTCGATGGCATAGCGCAGGTCGTGGCCGGCACGGTCGGTGACGAAGGTGATGAGCCCGAGGTCTTCGTCTTCGCGGCGCCCGAGCAGCCGGTCGGTGGTGCGGATGAGCACCTTGATGAGGTCGATGTTCTTCCACTCGTTGAAGCCGCCTATGTTATAGGTGTCGGCCACGGTCCCGCGGTGGAAGATGAGGTCAATGGCACGCGCATGGTCTTCCACATACAGCCAGTCGCGCACGTTCTCGCCCTTGCCATATACAGGCAGAGGCTTGCGGTGGCGGATGTTGTTGATGAAAAGCGGGATGAGTTTCTCAGGGAATTGGTAGGGGCCGTAGTTGTTCGAGCAGTTGGTCACCACGACGGGCATGCCGTAGGTGTCGTGGAAGGCCCGCACAAAGTGGTCGGACGAAGCCTTCGATGCCGAATAGGGCGAATGCGGGTTGTATTTGTTCTCCTCGCGGAAGAAGTCGTGGCCATAGGCTAAATGGTGCGTGCCCGAAGAGGCTTTTGTGGAGAAAGGCGGCTCCACGCCTTAGGGGCGGGTGAGCTCTAACGCGCCGTACACCTCATCGGTCGAGATATGGTAGAAGCGCTTGCCTTCATAGCGCTCCGGCAGCGACTCCCAGTAGGCCTTGGCGGCCTGCAGCAGTGAGAGTGTTCCTAATACGTTGGTGCGCGCGAAGGTGAAGGGGTCTTTGATGGAGCGGTCCACATGGCTCTCCGCCGCAAGATGGATGATGCCGTCTATCTGCTCTTCCTGCATCAGACGGAGCATGGCCTCGAAGTCGCAGATGTCGGCTTTGACGAAGCGGTAGTTGGGCCGGTCTTCTATGTCGCGCAGGTTGGCCAGATTACCTGCATACGTAAGTTTGTCCACATTCACGATGCGGTACTCGGGGTACTTGCTGACAAACAGCCGTACCACATGGTTTCCGATGAATCCGGCGCCGCCGGTGATGAGAATGTTCATCTTGAAGGTTGGATATTAGAGGTTATACATTTATGTAGTGGTCAGTTGTTCAGGAGCTCCACCGACCGGGCTTTGGTGCGGAAGAAGTTGCTGCCGTCTCCGCCCCCGTCGTCGCCCGAGAGCAGACGGTAGTCGATGTTGCTCCAACCGGCAGGTCGGTCTGCCACCTCCCCGTCCTCGCCCGTATCGTTGTCCACATAGGGTTCCACCATCGCCTGCATCCGCCTGATGCGTGCCATCGCGGCCTCCGGCTCCATCAGGTCGGACGAGTTCACCAGTTCGCGGAGACAGTTCTTGTAGGCCGTCTCATATTCGGCAATGGAGAGCACCTTCTTCACCAACAGGCGGTCGCCGTCGCGGCTGCCCCAGTGGAGCGGATCCTGCGTACCGGCATTCTGCAGCGGGCCTATCGACTGACTCGTGCCGAGCGTGTTGTCATAGTCGAAGGGGATGAAGTAGAAGCGGTGCTGCGTGTCGAAATAGAAGTAGTAGTTGTTGCCGTTCACCCAGTAGTCGTCCCACATGCCCACAGCCACATTCACCGCCAACGCTCTGATAAAGAGGGTCACGTCCATGTGCTGCTCTATGTAAGCCTTCAGCTCGGCGCTGCCGCTCGGCAGGGGGCGCATCTGCTCCATGAAGTCGTACAGCTCCTGTTGGGCGGCTGCCAGACCCGTCTGCTTGTTGGTCTTCAGCGCATACGACCAGTCGTGCTCTTCGTCGGCAATGCCCATCTTCCGGAAGCGCGTACTGCTGAAGTCGCTCAGGTCGGCTATGCCGCAGCCGTTGTAGGCTGCCTTCCAGAGGTTGCCGTCGTCGTCGCCCAGCAAGCCGTCTTTTCTGCGATCGGCCAGCCAGCCTTTCCTCACGCCCTCTATCAACTCATACACCCCGAAATAGGCCGGTTTGCTGTCGCCTTCTATCTGCAGCCACAGGCGGCAATAGCTCGCGCGCGGGGCCGTCCATACGCCGAAGCGCCGGAAGAGGTCGTAGCAGAAGAGTTCGCGGCAGTAGCTCGGGTCGTTGTTGAACCACTTGAGGATGATGCGGTCCGACCCGAAGAAACGCTCGCCACTGTCGTATTCCGTGAAGCGCACCCCGAAATGGGCATGATGCCAGTCCGCCCGCTGTGGGTTGTGCATCTCGCCGGCCTGGCCCTCCGGACGGCGGCGGCTCGTGTTGCCCCGCGGACGAAGCCCCACGCTGTCGCGCTCATACACTTCCCCGTTCTTGCTGAAGCGGAAGCGGGCCGGCACATACAGCCCGTTGTTGGGGTTCGCGTCGAAGTTGGCCAAATAGCGGTCCCAGTCGCTGCGCGTGAGTGTAATCGTCACCTCCGGCATCGCCTCAAGGTCGTACAGCCACGCCGGATTGCGCCGCTGGTCGGGCCTCAGCGAGGCCGTGTCTTCGCGCGCTGTCGGGTTGGAAGGCTGCGTAGGGTCGTCCGGACGCACTATCTGCATGTTGCAGGCGCCCAGCAGAAAGAGGGGGAGAAGGAGCCAGATGCGTAAACAGGTCTTCATAGCGGTAACGTGGTTTTCTTCAGGTCGGCTGTCGTCTGCAAAGATACTGCTTTTTCCTTATATGACAAACCGTATTTCCTTGAAGTGGCAATTTTGCACACTGCCCGTCAGATTCTGCACAACGAGCCTCCCCTGTTCGTCCACGCCGGCTATGCGGCCCTAAAAACGCCCTTCAGCATACTACAACATTCTAAACAATCTTCTTGCATAATTCAAATGAAATGTGTAATTTTGCACCGAAAAATCAAACATCACAATCACCGCGAAAGCAAAAGCTTGTATTATTCTATCATTTATCTTCATTCTAACCCAAATTCCAAACATTATGGTTATGTACCCATAGGACACGGCATTGGATTAACTGTAATTGGGAATGATTATCTTATTAGTTATGAAGTCCCTTCTTATCGTATAGATACGGACACTATCGCCTTGGACGATTGGGGAAATATTGAAGTTGTATCATACTTGAATTTTGAAAATAATGGCGAATATTCTGAAGACGATTCATAGTATTAATGATGCATCTGTTTCAGAACGTCTATTCAGCATCTACACTATCACAGGTATAAGAGTCTGTCCAAAAGCAATACACTCACTTGAGGGCATAAATGACATCTTATTCAAAGGCTTATATATTATTGTTGAAGAAAACTCCGCTCATGAACATATAAATAGTTATATCATCAATATTTCCTAATAATCGTTACCGCCATGAACCGTAGTTATCCCTCTTTTATGCTGACAAGTATCGTTCTGCTTGTAACGAACCTGTTGTCGTGCACCCATTCTTACGAAAAGGACCTCAGTGACCAGTATCCCTTTGCCGCGGATTCACTACCTGCCTATTTCCCTTATCAGAAGAGCGGGGAAGTGTCGTTCATCTCTTCCAAGGGAGCCGGCTGCTCCTACATTGTCAGCTATATCGGAGACTATTATTTCTCTCCGAGAGAAGTATATGATGGCGGGATAGGACATCCGGTGGAAATCATACCTGAACGATATGACGCTACGGTCAAACTACAAAATGCACAAGAGGACACCGCCACCTGCGATTCGGTGCATTACCTGAACATCAGCCTCGGCTTTAGTCGCAACAATCCTCCTGCCCACAAGCTATACCCCTTTCAGTCAAGAACGGGTGGAATGTTATTAACTTTCAGCACACTGAAAGAAGACACCAGCAGATTATATATTCCTCGCAAAATGCGTTGGAAGGAACAGCCTATCAGCGAAAATGACAAGTACATCTGGGAGATTGACGAGGAAGATGTTCTCGATAAGCCTTCTTTTTTCATGGTGTTTCCTGACACCATATATCTCCTGAACAAGGAAGGACAAGAATCGGCATGCGTGGTAGCAGGCAAGGGAGTTGTTTGGTACGAGAAAGACGGTGAGCGTTGGACCCTTTCGGAATAGAGGAATATAAGGTTCAGTACTTGCTGATTGGGGCAGCATAGTAACCACTATAGCACAAACCTGACTTCTTTGAAGTGGTAGGTGCGCAAGTTGTTTTGTTTGTCTTGCAGGACGAGTTGCCCCGTATCCGTGACATCAACCATACGTGCGTAGAAGACGCCCTTCTCTTCCGCTGTCGCAATCTGTGTCGGCGCAAGGCTGACCGTCCGTTCCACATAAGGGAAGTATCCCTCGCGGCGGTAGAGCACCTGCATGTACTGCCGCTTCAGCTCCTCCGGCTCATGGAGCAGCGGACGCAGACGGGCAAATTCGCTGACGATACGCTGCAGCAGCGTCTCCTTGTCGTACTCCCTGCCTGTGAGTTGTCTCAGCGAAACCGGATTGGGAGCTCCCGAGCGGAAGACGGTCTGGTTCACATTCAGCCCCACCCCGGCCACCGAAGCATCTATCCGGCTGCCTGTCAAGCGGTGTTCTATCAGGATACCGGCCAGTTTGCCGTCACCCGCATAGATGTCATTAGGCCATTTGACGGTGAACAGACTCCGCAGCCCCTCATCGGCGACCACATTGCACAACACGCGCACGATAGCCAGCGGCACAAGCATCGACAGGCGGAACTGCTCCTGCGGCTGCAGGTCGGTCAGGCGGAACACGGTGGAGAACAGCAGGTTCTGCCCCGCCTCACTCTCCCAGGAATTGCCTGCCTGGCCGCGACCGGCCGTCTGGTAGAACGTGTAGAGCGTATAGCCCTCCCCAAGCTCCTCGCCGGCGGCCAACCGCTCTTTCAGCCGGTTGTTAGTGCTGTCGGTCTGTGCGATATATTCCTGCATCGGCATGCGTTACGGTTGTTCCTTTTGCTTTTCCTTCTGCTCGCTGCAGATGCCGCGCAGCAAACGCTCTATCAGGGTCTGCACCCCGCGCGGCTTGCAGGCGGCGTTGTTTACGATCACGGCAAAGCCGAGCAGCATACCATCGTCAAGCGTGATATAGCCGGCATAGCTCTTCACGCGGGAGGTAGTCCCGCTCTTGGCAGTCACGCGGCCCTGCAGCTCCGTCTTGGCCAGAAAGCCCTGCAGGGTGCCGCTCTCGCCCGCCACCGGCAGGGAGCCTACGAAGGCATCCCGCTCGCGGCTGTGCAGCATGAAGCTGAGCAGTTGCACTAATGTCTGCGCACTCACGCCGTCGTTGGGCGACAAGCCGCAGCCGTCCATGATGAGACTATTGTGTATGTCCACGCCGCGGTTGCGCCAGCAGTTGCGGAGCACGTCCACCGACCCTTGGATGGTACACGGAACGCCCATGCGGCTGCCTAAGTAGCGGAACAGCTGCTCCGCATACAGGTTGTTGGAGTTCACGTTCAGCTCGCGCACAATCTCCGCCAGCGGCTCCGACCGGTGTTCATACAGCACGTGACGCTGCGGATAGAGGCTCTCGGTCAGGTAGTCGGCCTCACCCGTCACCGTGATGCCGCTCTCGCGCAACCGCTGTGTCAGGTGCTGCGCCAGCAGCAGCGGCGGATTGGGGATGTCGCCCTTCACGCCGAAGATGCCGTGGTTCGACGGGATACTGCCTACCAGGTAGCGCCGGTTGCTGTATGGAACGCCGTGCACGTAGGCACCGTCATAGGTGATGGTCGTGCAGCGGATATGGTTCTCATATTCCAGACCTTCTATATACGGCAGGGTCTTCACCACCTCCGCCACACTGCCTACGGCCGCACTACGCAGTTGGATATTCAGCGTGTTGTCCAGATACGGCAGGGCGTATATGCCCGGCGCATAGTAGTTGCCTATGTCTTCCCACAGCCACTGCGGATTCAGCGCGTCCCCGTCGAAGAACGACGCGTCGGCCACCACCGACCCTTCTATCCGGCTGATGCCCGCACGCCGCAATGCCTGCACCCATTTGTAGAGGAACATCTGGTCTCCCACCTTCTGGCTG
The DNA here is from genome assembly GCA_017464025.1 of Paludibacteraceae bacterium. Taxonomy (GTDB): domain Bacteria; phylum Bacteroidota; class Bacteroidia; order Bacteroidales; family Paludibacteraceae; genus Colicola. Next base: position 27,207 of record JAFUEI010000040.1, read on the forward strand.
CCTAACGTCGGGTCCCCCGTTCCGCGGATATAGAGATTGCCGTGCAGCACACCCTCGCGCACCTCGCCGTCGGTCTCCACATATGTGGAGAAGCGGAAGGCGGAGCCTAACAGCTCAAGCGCCGTCGCGGAGGTCAGCAACTTCTGTGTCGAAGCTGGCGTAAGCAACTGGTCCGAATGCCAGTCGGCTATCACCTCGCCCGTCTGCATGTTCTTTACGTAAACGCCGGTGCCGGCATATCGCAGGGCCGGCTGCGCCAGAAAGGTCTCCAGTGCCGTCGTCTGTGCCTGTGCCGCTATGCACAAGGCCAGACAGAGTATCAGTATTTGTCGTTTCATCATTGTAAGAGCGTGCGAAATTACAATTTTTTTCTTACCTTTGCAAGCCCAAACAAACCCACCGGCCTATGATCATCACTATCGGACGACAACTGGCGGCAGGAGGCAGGGCGGCCGGACGGCGCGTGGCCGAACGGCTGGGGTTGCGCTACTACGACAAAGAGCTCATCCTCGAGGCGGCACGACAGAGCGGCCTCTCCCCTGATATGTTCCTCCGTGCCGACGAGCAGCTCGGGCTGTTCACGCTGGCCCTGAATACGGATACGCAAAAACTGTTCCAACTGCAGAGCGACACCATCCGCCGTCTGGCCGAGGCGGGCAACTGTCTCTTCGTGGGGCGCGCGGCCGACTATGTGTTGCGCGACCGCCACGACCTGCTCTCCGTCTTCCTCACGGCCGATACCGCCGACCGCATCATGCGCATCATGTCCGGCCAGCACCTCAGCGAACGAGAGGCGAGGCTCCTTGTCGAGCGGGCCGACCGCCGCCGCGCCGGGTTCTACAATTTCTACACCAACCGCCGCTGGGGCGATGCTTCCGGCTACGACCTCTGCCTCAACACCTCCCGCCTCGGCATCGACCGCACCGCCGACCTCATCGTCCAAACCGCCCGACTCTTTAACTCCTAACAATTTCGCTATTAACTATTAACTCCTCCCCATGTCCTCCCCCCTCACCCTTGGCACCGAACCGATAGGCAAACTGCTCCGCCAGTACGCCTTGCCAGCCATCATCGCCATGACGGCCAGTTCGCTGTACAACATCGTGGACTCCGTCTTCATCGGCCACGGGGTGGGAGCACTCGCGCTCTCGGGACTGACGGTGGCCAAGCCCTTCATGGATATCTGCGCCGCCTTCGGCAGCCTCGTAGGCGTCGGAGCCAGCACGCTGGTGGCCATCAAGCTCGGACAGCGCGACTACGAGTCGGCCGGACGCGTGCTGGGCAATGTCATCGTGCTCAATATCCTGCTCAGCGCCGTCGTCACGGCTGTCGGACTCATCTGGCTCGACCCCATCCTGCGCCTCTTCGGCGCCAGCGACGACACGCTCAGGTATGCACACGACTACATGGTGCCCATCCTCATCGGCAACGTGCTCACGCATATCTATTTCGGCCTGAACAACGTACTCCGCTCCTCCGGACACCCCAACAGCTCCATGATAGCCACCATCGTGGCCGTGGGGGCCAACATCATCCTCGACCCCGTCTTCATCTTCTGGCTCGATATGGGAGTCCGCGGAGCTGCGCTTGCCACTATGATCTCACAGGCGATAGCCGTCATCTGGCAGTTCACCATCTTCTGCAACCCCGACGAACTGCTCCATTTCACGCGCCGCATGTGGAGGCTCGACCCGCGCATCGTGCTCGACTCATTAGCCATCGGTCTCTCCCCCTTCCTCATGAACCTCGCGCACAGCTTCGTCGTCATCATCCTCAACAACCAGCTCAAGGCCTACGGCGGCGACATGGCCATCGCCTCCTATGGCGTCATCAACCGCGTGACCTTCGTCTTCGCCATGATTGTCATGGGGCTCAACCAGGGCATGCAGCCTATCGCCGGTTACAACTTCGGCGCCCGCAAATACGACCGCATGCTCCGTGTCTTCCGCCTCACCGCCCTCTGGGCGACAGGAGTCACCACGCTCGTCTTCCTGCTTGCGGAAATCTGTCCGCAACTCCTTGTCGAGGTCTTCACCCACGAGCCCGACCTCATCCGTATGTCGGTGCCCGCCATGCGCATCGTCCTCTGCGTGTTCTTCTGCACCGGCTTCCAGATGGTCACCGGCAACTTCTTCACCTCCATCGGTATGCCCGGCAAGGCCATCTTCCTCAGTCTCACGCGCCAGGTGCTCTACCTCATCCCCCTTGCCCTGCTCCTGCCCGGACTCTTCACCTTCTACGGGTTCAGCGGTCTCAACGGCGTATGGGCCAGCCTGCCTGCTGCCGATATGCTCTCCGCACTCACGGCTGCAGCCATGCTCATCTGGCAGATACGTTCCTTCCGTAGCCGCCTCAAAGCCGGGTGATGTCCGCCCTTCGCGTCACACCATCGGTAGCGATATGCCTGTGATTTTCTGATAGAGGTCCAGCGCATACACGTCGGTCATGCCCGATATGTAGTCTAAGATGGCCAATGTCCGACCGTACACCGTCTCCGCCGACGTGTCATACTGCTGCGGGATGCGTTGCAGCAACTGCTGCGAATAGGTCTTTTCCGGATGCAGCACCGCCTGCATCAGTTCCTCCATCAGCATATAGATGATTTTGTAGCCCGCCAGCTCCACATCAAGCACCTCCTGCGAGCGGTAGATGCGCTCCACCGCCACCTTTGAGCACGCCGCATACGCCTCTTTGATGCGCGGCACGGTGTGCTTGATGAGCGAACCCGAAAAGTTCCCTTCCAGAATAGCCTCCTGCTGCTCCGCAAAAACCTGCGTGCAGGCGTCTATCAGTTCCCCTATCACGCAGCTCCTCAGATACGCTATCTGCTCGTTCGTGTCGTCCACCATCTGCATCACTGACGTGATGTGCCCGATTCGCTCCGGCGGGAAGAAGTTCAGCAGCAACGCCTTGGTCTCTTCGGTGGACAATATCCGCAGCTTGTGGGCGTCTTCCATATCCATTATCTCGTAGCAGATGTCGTCCGCCGCTTCCACTAACCACACCAACGGATACCGCACGCCTTCGGGGATGCCTAACCTCGTGCGGATCTGCTCCCAGTTCCCGCGGTCGGCATCGAAGAAACCGAACTTCTTCTTCCCCTTGGGGCTGTCGATGGCTGCAAATGGATATTTCACGATGGAGGCCACCGTCGGATATGTCAGCACGAAGCCGCCCTGACGACGGCCCCTATATTGGTGCGTCAATATGCGGAACGCGTTGGCGTTGCCCTCGAAGCAAATGCAGTCAGCCCATTCCGCTGCTGTCATCTCGCCCTCCAGCTCCCGTCCCTTCCCTTCCGAAAACCACGTCTGGATGGCACGCTCGCCCGAATGCCCAAAAGGCGGATTGCCCATGTCGTGCGCCAGGCAGGCCGCCGACACGATGTCCCCCAAGCCTGACGGTACACCGCCTGTTCCGCCCGCGTTGTTCCCCAGCGAACGCCCTACGCAGCTCACTTCCAGCGAGTGCGTCAGGCGGTTGTGGACGAATACGCTCCCCGGCAGGGGAAACACCTGCGTCTTGTTCTGCAGACGCCGGAAGGGGGCCGAGAACACCAGACGGTCATAGTCCCGCTGAAACTCGTTGCGCCGTTCCTGCCCGTCGGCGCGGTGGTAGCGCTCCAGCCCGAAGCGCATGGTGGTGATGAGTTGCTCCCAGTTCATATCATAAAACTTCTCTATACGTTATACATTCTCTACACGTTATACATTCTCCATATATGTCAAATCCCCGTCTCTATACGTCAGATTCCCCTCTCTATATGTCTTATTCCCGTTTGGTGGTGCAAAGATACAAAAACAACTGACACCACCCAACCCCCACCCCGTTTTTCCACAAATCAACCACGGCTTTGCCGACCGTTCCGAGCAAAGCGGGGATAAGAAATCAACAACTCCCCCAATTCCCCATCACAGTTGGATATTTGAAACTTTTACCTTACCTTTGCAGCGGGAATACAAACAACTCAGCAGATTGAGTAATTTTACTAACCGCATTGAGTAATTTTTGCAAGCATGCTACAACGTTCTTATTTTGACACCATTACACGGCGTATTAATGAGCCGAGAAAGTTCATTCAGATTATTGAAGGGCCGCGACAAGTGGGCAAATCAACGCTTATCAAGCAAGTACTGAAAAACATCTCCTCTCCGTGGTTGCACTTCGCGGCGGACAATGTGCCAGCTACGCGCAGCGCATGGATAAGTGATTGCTGGACTACTGCACGCAACAAACTTCAGATGGAGCATCTCACGGAACTACTGCTTGTGATTGACGAGGTGCAGAAACTCAAGAACTGGGGTGAGGTGGTTAAAAAGGAATGGGACGACGACACTTTCAATGATATACCGCTGAAGGTGGTGCTGCTTGGTTCATCGCGTGTCAGATTGGAAAAAGGATTGAGCGAGAGCCTGAAAGGGCGCTTTGAAACTATCAAGATGCCTAACTGGTCGCTTCGGGAGATGCAGGAAGCATTTGGAATGACCACTGACGAGTATATCTATTTTGGCGGTTACCCGGGGGCGGCAGACCTGCGGTACGATTTCGACAGATGGCAGGAATATATCAGCAGCTCGATTGTTGATGCCACCATTAACAACGACATCCTTGTGGATACTGTAATCACCAAGCCCGCATTGCTGCGTCAGACATTTGAGCTCAGCAGTGCCTACTCCGGACAGCAGGTGTCGCTCACAAAGATGCTCGGTCAATTGCAGGATGCAGGCAACACGACCACGCTGACTAACTACTTGGAGTTGCTCAATCAGTGCGGCATGGTGTGCGGACTGAGTAAATACGCTGTGGATAAAGCACGAAGGCGCAAGTCGGTGCCCAAATATCAGGTCTATAACAATGCCTTGATGAGTCTGTATTGTGAACACGATTTTGCCGCGGCAAAGGCTGACCGCAAACTATGGGGACGATTGTATGAATCGGCAGTAGGGGCGCATATACTCAACTGTGCATACACAGGCAGGTTCAAAGTCTATTACTGGCGTGACGGCAATGCCGAGGTTGACTTCGTGCTGGTCAAAGACTCTATCGTAGTGGCTGTCGAAGTGAAAAGCAATCACGACAAAGACACTGCCGGTCTGCACAAGTTTCAAGATTTGTTCCATCCTCACCGTTCCGTTATTGTAGGCGACGAAGGGATAACTATCGAATCGTTTTTCGGGTCCGATCTGAAAGAACTGTTCCTCTAAAGAACACTCCTAAACTTTTATAGTAGATACGTAGAGACGTGCCAACGCCACGCCTCTTATATGCAATTCCCAAAATCAACAATTCAACCACGGCTTTGCCGACCGTTCCGAGCAAAGCGAGGATAAGAATCCCCCCCTAATTCCTCATTTTGTAACAAAAAGACAACCGCGCACCTGCATTTTGTAATAAAAAGACAATTGTTGTATTAAAATTTGCCGTACTTTTGCATTGTGAAACAGACCGTTCCGCCGACAGGCGGCAACATCCTCACGCAGCAACCTGACAACCGACAATATCAACCCCCTAAAACAACGAATATGAAAAGGTTCTTTACCCTTCTTGTCTGCGGGCTGACAGCCCTGATGACGACCAATGTATTCGCCATTTCCTCTGGCACCTATGCCGGCACGTTCAACGGCGGCGAGTACGTGATTACCATCTACGGTTCGGGCCGTGCTTACCTCAGTATCACCACTCATGGCAAGCAGATGCCTGACTTCGGAGACATCAATTCGATTACCCGCGCTCCGTGGGTGGAGTGGGAGCAGCTGTTTGGCGGTACCGATGAACAGGCGATTGTCTCTATCGTAACCGACGCACCCAACATCGGTGACCGAGCTTTTGTCGGTATGAAAAAAGTGCGTGAACTGCAGGCTGATAACTGCAAGAAAGTAGGACAGTATGCTTTCAACGACTGCTTCGAACCCGGTATCACTATTAACCTCCCCAAGGTGGAAGAAGCCTCTATCCGTGCTTTCTACGGCTGCAATGCCGGTGTCATTGTACTGCCTAAACTGAAAGTGGTGCCCTACGAATGTTTCCTCGGCTGTCCTGCTCTCAAGCAGGTGGACTTCGGTGAGGACCTGACCGAGATACAGGGCTGGGCGTTCGGCTGCTGCCCCATGATGTGGATTGACGATGAGCCCAACATCTTCCTCCACGGCACCAAAGCCCCAAAACTCGCACGCGGCTACTACAACCCTTCGAACACCATTCTCGTCGGATTCAATGTGCCCCAACTCACCGAAATCACCTATCCATGGTATTTCGGCACGTGCTACGACAACGACAACCTGCGCGACAAGAAACTCTATCCATACGTAACTTCGGTGGCGAAGAAGAAAAACTGCTCACTCTTCTACCCCCAGCCTGACGGCTACAACTTCGAGGGAAAACCCGTCATCGTTGTTCCCAAGGGCTATAATGAGGCTGACTATTCCACTTGGAACAACCTCATGAAAGCATGGAAAGACGATGTGGACTTCGTAGAAGGCGGACGCGTGGAAACAGGCGACAACGCTGCCGACAACCAGCAGACTTGGCGCAACCAATACATCGGCTGGTGGCACAGAGGAGCTGTGGGAGCCAACACCGACCTGCATATCTGCACCTACGGCTGGAAGCTCAAGGATTATATCTCTGAGCAGCAGGCAGCCGATTTCACGGATAAGACGGCGGAAGGAGACTATGACCCGACTAAAATCAAGCTGACATTGCACGACAATCTGTCATCATCGATGATTGCCTTGCGCAAGAAGCAGGCGGCATCGGGCATGCCGTGGATGGATGCCATGACGACAGCCAATGTGCTCAGCCTGCACGTCAAGACCCCGCGTATCATCCCCCTTATGTTCGGTCCTGCGCTCAACTGCCTTGAGAAGGCCGAGTTTGAAGGCGTAACCGAAATCGGCGCCGGTGCCTTTGCGTTCTCCGGACTGCCCAATAACATCGACCTCAGCCGGGTGACGGAGATAGGCGATTTCGCTTTCAAACTCAATAATTTCCTCAAAGAGGTTACGCTGACCAATATAGAAGAGATGGGCCATAGGGCTTTCTGGGATTCTCCCTTCCTTACGAAAGCGGTTATCGGCGATTATCTGACCACCATTCCTTATGGTGCTTTTAGCAAATGTTCAGGGTTGAAAGAAGTCTATGTAGGAAAGAAAGTTTCACAAATCGATTCTTACGCCTTTGCCGCAACCGGTCTTGATTCCAACAACAGCGAATATGGCCTGTTTATGTCCGCCAAAGCGCCGCAGTTGGAAACTAATGTTTTCAACACGCTCTCATTAAGCAAAGTCTATCTCCACTATCCGGGCGGCGAGTATGCCTCCTACGATGCCGACGGCAGCGAATGGCGCAAGATGAACCGTGTGAGCGACATTGCGTTCCCCATCGAGGGTAACGGCTGGACGCTTACAGCGGACGGCATACTCACCCTCTCGAAGAACATCACCGTGGGCAGTGCTGCCAACCAGCCATGGGGGAAATACCGCAGGTATATCACAGAAATCTGGACAACAAACGCTGTGACGGAGATTGACGATTATGCATTCTATTCCACCGCAGAGCAAAGCAGGTTGAAACGCGTATATCTCGGCAAATCCGTAAAGCGGATTGGCAAGTTTGCTTTTGCCGGAAATGATGAACTTCAAGCAATCCGCACGATTGATTATGACAAATATGACAGCGACAACAAAATGCTTTATAATGAATATGATAATCATCACGGATATCAGATATACAATTTTATATATCTCTCAACAGTGGAGACTATCGGAGAAAGAGCATTCCAAGATTGTAAGGAATTTACTATAATTCTCTTAGGTGAGAAATTGCAGTCAATAGGCGATTATATTATCAAAGGAACACAAGTAGGGTATGTAGCTTCCTATAACGCGACTCCGCTGCCTATTAACAAATACACTTTCGCAGGAGTACTTGACAGCAATGGCAATGAACGGAAACTGAAAGATATTGACCTCTGGGTGCGCAATGATGATTTCTCGGCTACACTCGCCTATCTCACCACCCAATATTGGGAAGATTTTCACCAAGAGATGGAAGGTCTTGAGGTATGGTATAATGAAGGAACCAATGATGGCAACTTCGTGCTCACCTCCGACAGCGTGATGCATATCTGGCCTGCCGAAGGGCAGACGCAGATTCTGCCACACGGCACGTGGAACCGCGATGCCATCGCTTGGGATAGCCGCACCGTTACGACCAACCAGTTCGGATCGAACAACAAGGTGGCCGACAAAGTCAAGAAAGTGGTCTTCACCGGCAATATCACCGAGATTGGCGGTGCCTGCTGCTTCCTGCCCAACCTCACCGAGGTGGAGATGCCCGAGACGGTGAAGCGTCTGCGCGGCACCTTCTACGGCTGCGAGAACCTCGAGGAAATCAGCCTGCCCTCGGTGGAAGACCTCGGCGGTGCGTACGGCATAACCCTCTCCTCCTCCGTGCTCCAGTTCGACAAACAGACCCACGGTGTTGACCTCTTCAAGGGCACCTTCGCATACTGCCCGAACCTGAAGTGTGTCTATGCTCCGAATCTTACCATTGTGGCGGACTCCACCTTCACCGGATGCGTCAGCTTGGACGAGGACTGTGTGGACGATATGCTCTACAGTGGGAAGATTAAACTCGTAGGGGCCTATGCCTTCAAGAACTGCAAGGCGCTTACCTATGCCGATCTGACGCGAGTCAATCGGATAGGCGCTGCCACCTTTGCCGGATGTTCCAACCTCGAAACGGTATATATGGGAAGCCATGACCCGATATATCAGATGTTCGAAGGCTGCTCCAGCCTCGAGACCGTCTATATGAAAGATATGATAGGCACTATCGGTCACAAATCGTTCAACGGCTGCAACCTCAAGAAAATAGTTATCGAGACACCCAACCCGCCCGACTTTGACCTCTGGGCGAATGAGTCCATCAAAGACCACATCTTCAGCGGACAGAACCTGAGCGAAATCGATGTATATACCCGTGGTGATTTTATCAGCCGCTACCGTGAGGCCGACGGCTGGAAAGAGATGACCGTCAGAGTGATCCCTGGAAGCGAGACCTATGCTGCCAACCCTGTGGGCGGCTATATCACCGACGAGAACTACACCAACCCCGCCAAGTGGGAGATTACCGTCGGACGTTCGCTCAATATCTACGGCGACGGCGTGGTGTCCAGCAACCTCTATCCCAACAGCGATACCACGTATTTCTATCTTGACCCGCGCGCGTCATACTACTGGGACTATATCGACCAAGTATATATCAACAAGGGTATCACCGAACTCAATGTCAGGCTGATGAAATGGCGCATGGGCTCTCAGACCAAGCCGTGGCAGTTCTGCAAGAAAATTTACATCCCCTCCACAATGAAGAAAATGGTAGTCTATGCCTTTAACGACGGGGGATCGTCGGAACGAACGGATCGGATAAAGACAAAGACGGCGTATATGATTTCCTTATTGAGGATGTTTATTGCTACGCCGAGAATCCGGTGGACATCAGTTATGAAGGCGCAACCAGCGGGTGGCGTGACAGCAACAACGACTCCATAACCGTTGAAATCGGTATCACCGCCTATGGTACCATAATGAAATATCTCACGCCCGGTTTTGATACGGAAAACGAAGCGTTGCGCAATGAGTATGGCATTCCACGTCTGCATGTGCTCCGCAAGAGCGGCGTGAAGGAAGCCTACGAAGCCGCTCCGGGCTACAAAGATCAGTTCATCGAAATCATTGCCGACCTCGTGGAGGGCGATGAGGTGGTAATCCCCAACTCCTATTCCGTCACCTTCGTTGACTGGGACGAGCGCTGGATCTCCACACAGATAGTGGAAGACGGCACCTTCGCCGCTGTGCCTGACGCTCCTGTACGCGAAGGCTATATCTTCAAGGGCTGGGAGGTCAACTATGTGATTGAGCCGGAGGCATGCGAAGACTGCATCATCAACAAACCTGTTTACGACGAGCCTCACAACTGCATCGCCGGCGTCAACGCCGACCTCGTAGTCCGCGCCATCTACGATGAAATTCCTGTACCTACCTACACCGTCTTCTTCCTCGACTGGGACGGCACCGAACTCGGCTCGCAGCATGTGAAGGAAGGTCAACCGGCCGTAGCACCGCTCGACCCCGTGCGTGAAGGCTATGTGTTCGTCGGCTGGAACCGCGACTTCTCCGCTGTCACCGCCGACATGACCGTCATGGCACTCTACACCGAAGCCGAAGCCGGTAAGTACACCGTCTTCTTCCTCGACTGGGACGGCACCGAACTCAAGAAAGAAACGGTCAGCGAAGGACAGGATGCCACCGCTCCCGCCGACCCCGCACGCGAAGGATATGAATTCACAGGCTGGAACCGCGACTTCACCAACGTCACCGAGGACATCATTGTTATTGCCGGTTACAAGAAGCTGGCCAATGCCCTCAATAACGTCACCGGCGATGCCGATGGCATGCCCCGCAAGCTGATGCGCAACGGCAGCCTCTACATCATCATGCCCGACGGCCGCATCTTCGACACCACCGGCCGCTGCATCAGCCTCAGCGGCGCTGATGCCCTGTAACACCGCCGCAGGCTCCTTAAAGACCTTAAAATCCTTAAGGTCTTTAAGGTCCTGCCCCCCTCGGCATTGCGGCATTGGCTTGCCGCAATGCCCCAACTAAAAAACAACATATCTATCAACTAAAAAACATTGAGTATGAAAAAGTCTTACTTTTTTCTTGCTGCCATCTTGTTGGCAACAACAGCATTTGCAACCGACTACGATATCCGTGTAGGCGGCGTGCAGATTACCTCTGAAAACAAGAACTCTCTTGTTCAGGAAATTCAGAAACAGGGGTTGACTGTCAGCGGCAACATCACTTTTGCCGAAGATGCCAACATGCTGATATTGGAAGACTTTAATCTTTCCAAGCAAGACAACGCTGTACCTGGAATCGACCTCGGTTTCCAATCCGTTACTGTCATGCTGAAGGGATTCAACTCGATTCAGGGTGCCGGTACTGCACTCAAACTGGCAGATGCAAGTCCTGTTATCACGGGCAGCGGAAGTCTGTATCTCTACTCTTCTACAGCCGCCCCCGTTGAGATGGAGAAAAGTTCGCTGAAAATCATGAATACGACGCTCGATGTGGTATCGTCCGAGTCGGCTGTCAAATGCAAAGACGGTGCCGACATGACCCGGAACAGCATACAGATTGTCAACTCTGATGTCAAAATCAAATACGCTCACTCGGGAGACAAAAACGGCTACGCCATTGAAGGTGTTGACAAAGTGGACATCATGTTTTCTGACATTGATATCCAGCCGGACTCCGAGGCAGACGGCAAGAACATGGCATTATATGTCAATCAGTTGAACGTTGTAGCCGCCAAGCTGACCAATGCCTATGCGTATCAGTACGTTTTTGATGCTGAAAAGAAGAACTACTACTATAGTAATAATGCTGCAAAAGTAGTTACATGGAGCCGCGTGATGGATGACGAGAATGTGAGTGTAGCAATCAACGGAGAAGTTGCAACAACTGACAACTATCAGTTCAGCAGTCTTAAATCAGGTAAGGCTACTTTTATCAAGGTAGAAGGTTTCCAGAATACCGATACGTTGGTATTGGACAATGCTGACATTTCTACCACTGCGGGAACTGCCGGCATCAATGCCTTTAATAATTTCTTTGTTATCAAACTAATCGGTCAAAATACCATCTCAACCAATGGAGCGGCTGGTATAGCTGCAGCGTTAGGCACGACAATTTGCGGTGACGGCTCGCTGCGGATCATTTCCAACAATGCGGACGCTATTTGTATTGACAATCTTGGTCTGTCATTAGAAGACGAGGCAAAGATAGAGGCTGTGGGCGAATGCGGTCTGAGAGTAAAGACTGAAACTAATTCATCGGTTGTGCTCAGGATAAACGACTACACCGATGCTATGTTCTCAGGAGATGAGGTAGCGATAGCGCTGAACAGCAACAACGAGAACGGAGGGCTTAAATTGGGCTCAAAAATCAGATTGGCTTATCCTTATAATCCGGACGAAGTGACAGGTGCTCCGGTACTGCGTTATGCAACACCCGAACCGATGGAGATACCGTTCTCTATTGCCGGGCGAGAGGTGAACTCGTTCAATTATGAGAATCTGCATGATGCCATCGGCGCAAGCGGTGCTAATGAGGGCTATTATGAACTGAAATACGATCCTGATAAAAAAGAACTGGTATTCGATAACATCTCTTTCTCTGCCTCTCTTGTCACATACGGAGCGGGCGAACCGTTCCTCAAGGTTACCGGTGATTTAAATATAGTTATCAAAGGTACGAACCAAATCAACACCTCAGGCTTGGTAAAGACCGACTTCTTGAAACTGCAAGGTGGAACTCTGGCTGTTTCAGGCAAATACGAGAACCCGAAAATTGATATTTTCGGTTCCGACGATAATTCTTTTGCCGAACTTCAGACCGGAGCAACATTGTCGTTCGAGCAGAATCTGACACTCAGTGCTACCGGGTTTGCAAAAGGTGTTCACGGTGCTAATGCCAATACCGGAACCACCGTCAAGTTCAACTATACCGATGTCACTATCGGTGCCAAGGAAGAAGTGTATAGCGACATCGAGAGCATGGAGTTTGAGAACGCCCGGATTATTTCTCCCGAAGAGGCTGCTTTCTCGGCAGAACTTCGCGGTGTGGCTGTAGGCGGACAGTTGGTTGCCAACAACCAAGTGATAGTGGAAAGCCATTTGGAGAATGCTATCGACGATATTTCAGGCGCCCGTGAAGGCGTGCGCAAAGAGTTGCGCGACGGTGCGGTATATATCATCCGCGGCGACAAACGCTACAACCTGCTCGGCGCTGAAGTACTGTAGGCTCTTTAAGTCTTTAGGGTCCTTTAAGACCCTAAAGAACCTAAAGACCTTAAGAACCTTACCCCGGCCCCCTACCAATAGCATTGCGCTGATAATCAGCGCAGTGCTATTGGTAAACTTTTATTCGCCTCATCCTCTGTCTCTTAACTTCAACCACCCTGAGGAGAAACAAGGGTCTCGGTAATGGGAAGCCCGTGTGAAGAATTTCCCTCAAGTTTACCAATTTTTCTCGCGCGCCATCCGTTTTCCCGTTGTTCCCTGAAAATCCGCTCTCATCTGCCTGTGCGACACCTTGGAATTGGGAATTACAAAAAAATATACTAACTTTGCAGCGTGAATGGGAATACCTGTGGCCTCCCGTAGCCCGGCCCTTCATAACCGCTAACCAACTAACTTTACTGCAATGAGACTGATTATCGAACCTGATTATGACTCGCTGTCCCGCTGGGCGGCCAACTATGTCGCACGGCGCATCAACGAGGCACAGCCCAAAGAAAGCAAACCCTTCGTTCTGGGTCTTCCCACCGGCTCCTCGCCCCTCGGCATGTACAAAGAGCTTGTCCGCCTCTACCAGAACGGCGTCGTGAGCTTCCGCAATGTCGTTACGTTCAATATGGACGAGTATGTCGGCCTGCCCGAAGAGCATCCCGAGTGCTATCACTCCTTCAAGTGGAACAACTTCTTCAGCCACATCGACATCCGTAAGGACAATGTCAACATCCTCAACGGCAATGCCAACGACCTGCAGGCCGAGTGTGCACGCTATGAAGAGAAGATTCGTTACTACGGAGGCATTGACCTCTTCCTTGGAGGCATCGGCCCTGACGGACATATCGCCTTCAACGAACCCGGCTCCTCGCTCAGTTCCCGCACGCGCAAGAAGAACCTCACCACCGACACTATCATCGCCAACTCGCGCTTCTTCAACGGTGATGTCAACCTCGTCCCCAAGACGGCGCTCACCGTCGGTGTCGGCACCATCATGGAGGCCAAGGAGGTCCTCATCATGGTCAACGGCCACAACAAGGCCCGCGCGCTCCAGCACGCCGTTGAAGAACCTATCAACCACATGTGGACCATCAGCGCACTCCAGATGCACCAGCGCGGCATCATCGTATGCGACGAAGCCGCCTGCGAAGAACTCAAGGTAGGCACCTACAAGTATTTCCGCGACATCGAGAAGGACAACCTCAATCCTGACACGCTGCTCTAAAACCTATGTCTGCTGCCAAATGGATACTCGGAGGCCTCGGCTTCGTGCTCGGAGGCCCTATCGGTGCCGTCATCGGCGTCGTTATCGGCTCGCTCTTCGAGGACAACAAGGCGCTGCCTAAAGCCGGCGACACCACAGAGTCGGCCGGCACGGGACAGCATTTCCGCCACCGCCCCACGCAGGGCGACATACGCGTCTCATTGCTCGTGCTCGTCGCCTGCGTCATGAAGGCTGACGGCCACGTCAAACGCCAGGAACTGGACGTCGTGAAGCGCTTCCTCTTGCAAAACTACGGCGAAGAAGACGGCAAGGCAGCCCTGCAGATGCTGCGCCAATTGCTCGACCAGCAAATCGACCATATCGCCGTCGCGCGACAGATACGCGACAACGTGAACTACTCCACCCGCCTCGAGATTCTGCATTTCCTGCTGGACCTGGCCCATGCCGACGGCGCCTACGATCCTGCCGAACAGCAGGTCATCGAGCAGATATTCCGGGCACTCTATGTCTCCCCCGCCGACTACCGAGCCCTGCTGGCACTCTACGGAAGGCAGCAGGACCCCGACTGGGCGTACAAAGCCTTGGAGATCGAGCCCTCTGCCACCAACGAAGACGTCAAGAAAGCCTACCGCCGGATGGCTATGAAGTACCATCCCGACAAGGTAGCCTCCGCAGGTGACGACGTGAAGCAGAAAGCCACCGAGAAGTTCAGGGCTGTCAACGAGGCCTATGAGGCCGTAAAGAAACAACGGGGGATGGCCTGACAATCTCCCTACTATCCTGCCTATTGCAGGTATAACAACCCCTATTTATGCAGATTTACAACACACTCACACGCAGCAAGCAGGAGTTTATCCCGCTGCACGCACCCCACGTGGGGATGTACGTATGCGGCCCTACCGTCTATGGCGACGCCCACTTGGGCCACGCACGCCCTGCCATCACCTTCGACCTGCTCTACCGCTACCTCACCCACTTGGGCTACAAGGTGCGCTATGTGCGCAACATCACCGATGTGGGCCATCTGGAGCACGATGCTGACGAAGGCGAGGACAAGATACAGAAGAAAGCCCGTCTCGAGCAGTTGGAGCCGATGGAGGTCGTGCAGTACTATCTCAACCGCTACCACCGCGACATGGAGGCGCTGAACGTGCTGCCGCCGTCAATCGAACCCCACGCTTCGGGACACATCATCGAGCAGATAGAGTTCATCAAGAAGATTCTTGCTGCCGGCTATGCCTACGAGAGCGAGGGCAGCGTCTATTTCGACGTAGAGAAATACGCCCGCGACTTCCATTACGGCAAGCTGTCTGGCCGTAACATCGAAGAACTCTATGCCGAGACGCGCGAACTGGACGGCCAGCAAGAGAAACGCCACTCCTTCGACTTTGCCCTCTGGAAGAAAGCTTCTCCCGAACACATCATGCACTGGCCCAGCCCCTGGAGCGAAGGCTTCCCCGGTTGGCACCTCGAGTGCTCCACCATGGGTACCAAATATCTGGGTGAGCAGTTCGACATACACGGTGGAGGTATGGACCTCATGTTTCCCCACCACGAAGCGGAGATTGCGCAGAGTTGCGCCGCACTCGGTCACGACACCGTGAAGTACTGGATGCACAACAACATGATTACCATCGCCGGCAAGAAGATGGGCAAGAGCTACGGCAACTTCATCACGCTGGAGCAGTTCTTCACCGGTCAGCACCCGCTGCTCAGCAAGCCCTTCACGCCGATGACGATACGCTTCTTCATCCTCATGGCCCACTATCGCTCCACCGTGGACTTCTCCAGCGAAGCCCTTGAGGCTGCCGAGAAAGGACTGGCACGCCTTACGGAGGCCTATACGCGCCTCATGAAGTTGCAGCCTGCCGCCACCTCCACGGTGGATGTAAAAGGGCTGCGCGAGCGCTGCGAAGAGGCCATGGCCGACGACCTGAACTCCCCCATCGTCATCTCCCATCTGTTCGACTCGGCCCGCGCCGTCAACACCGTGTTCGACGGCAAGGCCACCCTCTCGCAAGCCGACCTCACGGAGTTGCAGCAGGTGTGGAAACTGTTTGTGGAAGATATCCTCGGTCTGCGCATGAACGCTGGCGAAGCCGCCAGCGGTACACAGGAGGCCTACAAAGGGGCTGTGGACTTGCTGCTGAACATGCGTCTCGATGCCAAGCGGGAAAAGAACTGGGGCCTCTCCGACAAGATACGCAACGAGCTCACCGCACTCGGCTTCAACATCAAAGACACGAAAGACGGCTTCGAATGGAGTCTCTGACAGCCGAAGAACGAAGTCTCTGACAACCGGCGCCGACCTTGGAAGAAGAAAAAAGCATCCCTTCCGGTAAGAAAAAACATTTTCCGCTTGCACAATTCAAAAAGTTGCCGTACCTTTGCAGCCGCTTTGGGAAAAAGCCACGGGATGTGGCGCAGTCCGGTAGCGCAACGGTCTGGGGGACCGGAGGTCGCAAGTTCAAATCTTGTCATCCCGACAAAGGAAAGAGTCCGAAAGGCTCTTTCCTTCTTTTATTATGTCTCTTTCCGCAGGCTTCACTTGCACCATAAGCAGAAAAACACTACCTTTGCAGCACCAAAAAACAATACACCGTCATGAAAAGACACGTATTCACCCTTTTTATCGCTCTGCTGGTAGCACTGAGTGCACAGGCACAAGAGAAATATGCGGGAGGCGACATCTCGATGCTGCCCTCCTATGAATCCGCCAACGTGAAATATACCGATGCCGAAGGCAAGCGCATTGACAATCTGATTACCTATTTCCACGACAAGGCCGGTTTCAACATCGCCCGTGTGCGTCTGTTCGTCAACCCGAACAAGAAAGATGTCGGCGTTGTGCAGGATCTTGAGTATGCCGTTGCTCTCTCCAAGCGCATCAAAGAGGCAGGGCTCGCTCTTCTGTTCGATTTCCATTACTCCGACACGTGGGCCGACCCCAAAGCCCAATGGATTCCCGCCGCATGGACAAGCATACCCGATGCCGCCCTGCCCGACACCCTGTATCAATATACGAAGCGTGTGCTCACGCGGCTGGTAGCGGAAGGGGCCACCCCCGACTTTATTCAGACCGGCAACGAAATCAGCTACGGCATGCTGTGGGGGCCCGACGGCAAACGGAACTACTACTGCCACTACGACAAAGATGCCAACTGGGAACGTTTCTGCAAACTGCTCACAGAGGCAGGCAAGGCCTGCCGCGAGATATGCCCTGACGCAAAGATTATTATCCACACCGAGCGAACCAACAACTGGAACGGCACGATGAAGATATACAACCGTCTGGCTTCGGTGGACTACGACATCATCGGCCTGAGCTACTACCCCGAGTGGCACAACAACCTGCTCAGCCTGACGAGTGTGCTCAACAGCATCCACGCTACGTTCGCCGACAAGCCGGTAATGATTGTGGAGACAGACTACTACAACAACTGGTATCCGGAAAACGCCACCTACAACTTCACCTCCACATGGCCGGCCTCCCCTGCGGGACAGAAGAAGTTTCTCGACGATCTGGTGGCAGCCGTGAAAGACCTGGACTACATGACCGGCATTCTCTACTGGTTCCCCGAAGAAAACCCGTACAACAACCGTGTCTATGAGCCCTGGTACAACCACGGTCTGTTCAACCCCAATACAGGCAAGGTGTCCGACGCTCTCTTCAGCCTCAAGGCACTGCGCAACAATCTTACCTCCGTGGAAAACGTCACACCGGCAACCGACGCTGCCGAAGGCACCGTCTATACGATTGACGGCCGCCGCCTCAGCAGCGATGCCGTTCTCCCCCACGGACTCTACATTATAAACGGGAAAAAAGCTGTCCGCTAAGAATTATCGCAAAAGAGCGAATAGTCTGCGTCACTACCGCTTACTTCACCTTGCGGGAAGCAAGGATGAAGTAAGCGATAAGAGCTGCGTATGCGGCTATACCGGCTATCTCCGCACCTGCGGAAGAAGCCCATTCGCTGAGCCACCAGTCAGCACCTGCGAAGCGGATTGCGGCCGACACGACACCCATCAGTGCACCGCCGGCAATGAAGCCGGAGGCGATGAGCGTGCCTTTATCCTGACGCTTCTGTGCCAGCTCCGGATTATTGCAGCGGCTCATCAGCCATGAGATAAAGCCGCCTACTACGAGCGGCGTATTCAGCTGCAAGGGAATGAACATACCTAAGGCAAAGGCCAGCACAGGCACACCTAACAGATTGAGCAGCAAGGCCAGCACAGCGCCTACACCGTACAGCAGCCACGGAGCACCCTGCCCCATCATCAGCGGCTCTATGACGGCCGCCATCGCATTGGCCTGCGGAGCCACCAGGGCATTCTCACCGGCAAAGCCGTAGGTCTTGTTCAGAATGATGATGACACCTCCCACCGTAGCCGCCGAGACCAGAGTTCCCAGAAACTTCCACGTCTCCTGCTTCTGCGGGGTGGTACCAATCCAATAGCCTATCTTTAGGTCGGTGATGAAGCCGCCTGCCATACTCAACGCCGTGCATACCACGCCGCCTATCACCATGGCCCCCACCATACCGCTGGTACCTTTCAGACCGACAGCCACGAGCACCACCGATGCAATGATGAGGGTCATCAGCGTCATGCCGCTCACGGGGTTACTACCCACAATGGCGATGGCATTGGCCGCCACCGTCGTAAAGAGGAAGGCGATGACGGTTACTACCAGCCATGCAATAAGCGCCTGCCAGAAATTGTGAATCACGCCGAGCCAGAAGAAGACGAATACAATCAGCAGAGCGGCGCATACGGCTATCAGCAAGAAGCGCATAGAGAGGTCTTTCTGCGTCCGCACCGATGCTTCAGCCACTTGTCCCGCTTTGCCTTTCAGCTCACGGCCGGCCAGTCCTACAGCGCCCTTGATGACGCCCCACGACTTGACAATGCCTATCACACCCGCCATAGCAATAGCGCCTATACCGATGTAGCGCGCGTAGTTGGAGAAGATCCACTGCGGGTCCATCTCGCTCAGCATCACGCTGTCCACGGTAGTCATACCCAGCAGAGGAATGAGAAACCACCACACGAAGAGCGAGCCGGCACAGATAATGGCGGCATATTTCAGACCCACGATATAGCCCAAGCCCAACACCGCAGCACTGGTGTTGATGCTGAAGGTCAGCTTCCACTTGGCAGCCAGAGCCTCGCCCCAGCCTGTCATGCGCGTGGAAAGCTGCTCCGTCCAAAGTCCAAAGGTGGAGACAAGAAAGTCGTACAATCCGCCTATCGCCGCGGCCCAGATGAGCGGCTTGGCCTGACTGCCGCCCTGCTCGCCCGAGACGAGCACCTGCGTGGTGGCCGTAGCCTCGGGGAAGGGATACTGCCCGTGCATATCGCTCACAAAATACTTGCGGAAAGGTATCAAAAACAGAATGCCAAGGCAGCCGCCGAGCAGCGAAGCAAGAAACACCTGCATGAAGTTGACCGTAATGTCAGGATATTTGGCCTGCAGGATATACAAGGCGGGCAGGGTGAAGATGGCTCCGGCCACGATGACACCCGACGATGCCCCTATCGACTGGATAATCACATTCTCTCCGAGGGCGTTTTTCCTGCGGGTGGCACTGCTCAGTCCTACAGCGATGATGGCTATCGGAATGGCAGCTTCGAACACCTGCCCGACCTTCAGCCCCAGATAGGCGGCTGCGGCAGAGAAGATGACTGCCATTATCACGCCCGTGATGACAGAGTAAGGCGTCACTTCGGGGAATTGCTTGTCGGCAGGCAGGATGGGTTTATACTGTTCGCCCGGCTTGAGCGGACGATTGGCATTTTCGGGAAGTTGTACAGAAGGCATATATTTGAGGAATTGAGGATTTGAGGACTTGATGAATTGGTGATACGGGGGTTACGAATCTACAAATTCAAAGGGGTCGGCATCGCGCCAGAGGGGCAGTGTCTGACGGAAATGGCGGAGCGCCTCTAAGTCGAAGCGGGCGATGCGGGTGCCGGCCTCGTCGTCGGCAAAAGCAGCCAACGGCTTCAAGCGGGTATCGAGCGCCATACTATGGCCGTTGTAGTGCAGTCCGAGACCGTCGTCGCCCACGCGGTTGACAGCGCATACGTAGCATTGGTTCTCCGTAGCGCGAGCCGGCACCAGCGCATCCCAGTATTGGATGCGGCACTCCGGCCAGTTGGCGGTATAGAGCAGGATATCGTAGTCGTTGCCGCTGCGGTTGCGGCTCCAGACAGGAAAGCGCAGGTCGTAGCACACCTGCAGGCAGAAGCGGCAGCCGCGAAAGGTAACCACTGGCCGCTGCGTGCCGGCAGTGAAGAACGACGCTTCGCCGCCGTGGGCATAGAGGTGGCGCTTGTCGGCATAGACGGCATTGCCGTCAGGCATGACAAAGAAACCGCGGTTATAGAGATTGCCCTCGTCAGCCGCCATGAAGGAGCCCGCAACAGCCAAGTCAAAGGTCTTGGCCCAGCGCAGCAAAGACTGCACGGTAAGTCCGTGCATGTCCTCCGCCAGTTCGGGGCGGTCGGTGCAGAAGCCGGTGGTGAACATCTCCGGCAATAGGGCCACATCCGCCTTTCCCTGCAATGCCTCTATCCGACGCTCTGTCAGACGCAGATTGGTATCTATGTCTCCCCAGTCGATGGGATATTGCAACAGGGCTATTCTCATTTCTTCTTGGAGCCGGCGGGCTTGGCGATTGCTTCGCGCATGTCGGTATCGGCATTGATATTCTTCATGCGGTAGTAGTCCATGATGCCGAGGTTACCGCTCCGGAAGGCTTCGGCCATCGCCTTGGGCACTTCAGCTTCGGCCTCCACCACATGGGCGCGGGCCTCCTGGGCCTTGGCCTTCATCTCCTGCTCCACTGCCACGGCCATGGCACGGCGCTCTTCGGCTTTCGCCTGGGCAATGTTCTTATCGGCTTCCGCTTGGTCCATCTGCAACTGGGCACCGATGTTCTTGCCTACATCAATATCGGCAATGTCGATAGAGAGAATCTCAAAGGCCGTGCCTGCATCAAGACCTTTCTTGAGCACGAGTTTGCTGATGCTGTCGGGATTCTCCAGCACCGACTTGTGGGTATCGCTCGAGCCGATACTGCTCACGATGCCCTCGCCTACGCGGGCGAGCACCGTGTCTTCGCCCGCACCGCCTACCAGCTGCTTGATGTTGGCACGCACCGTGACGCGCGCCTTGGCGATGAGCTGGATACCGTCTTTGGCAACAGCCGTTACCGGCGGCGTGTCAATCACCTTGGGATTGACCGACATCTGCACCGCCTCGAAGACATCGCGGCCGGCAAGGTCGATAGCCGTAGCCATCTGGAAGCTGAGGTCAATGTTGGCCTTGTTGGCACTCACCAGCGCATGCACCACGCGCTCAATATGTCCTCCGGCCAGATAGTGAGCCTCCAGGCCGTCGCGCCTCACATCCTGCAGGCCCGCCTTGTGGGCTTCAATCATACAATCCACAATCCGGCGGGGCGGCACCTTGCGGATACGCATCAGGAAGAGTTGGACGAGCGAGATATGCACGCCCGAGACGATGGCCGATATCCACAACAGAAACGGCACATAGTAGAGAAACAGGATGAAAAGGATGCCAATCAGAACAAGCATCACGATTTCGAAGATTGTCATAACATCGGAAGATTTGGTTGATTATTTTATGAGATTGTTTTCACAACGACCGTATTGCCTTCCAAGCGCACCACCTCCACGGGCGTGTTCTCGCCGATGAAGGCTTCGGCACTCTTGGCTTCCGCCTCCGTGCTGCCGATACGCACTTTGCCCATCGGCGCCAGACGGCTGAGGGTCACGCCCTTGTCGCCGGCCTGTAGGCCGGAAGCGGCGAGCAGGTCCACCCTGCCATCGATATTCTTGCGCAGGGCCATCTTGTCGAGCGCACGGCTGCGCAGAAAGATATAGACTGCCACGGCACAGAGCATCACCGATGCACAGAGGGCGATATGCCCGGCCAAAGGCCCGATATACCAGTAGGCACAGAACACGCCGCCGGCCACGGCTGCGAGCCCCGCAATGCCGGCCACGCCGAAACCCGGAATAAGAAACAACTCGGCGACTAACAGAGCCACGCCGACAAGAAGCAGAATAACAACAAGGAGGATATTCATAGCCGTAAAGATTTGTGTGTGCAAAGGTAATGCAAGTTTTCCAAATAAGCAAACCCCCGGGCCGGAAAAGCGTCCGTTTTCCGCATTTGTGCCGACTACGCCCCAGCCGAATTTCGGACTCTTCGTCACCTGCACCTTGTACCAGCCGCGAGGGATGCAGCCTTTCGGCTGAAGAGCATTGCCGCGAAGCGAAGTCAGAATGTCAATTGGTTTTACTACTGCCATAGTCTTGCCGTTTTGGTTTGTTTATGGGCCTCCTCCCCGAGTCATTCAAGGTCGGGTCGTCGCCGCTCTGCACCGCGAAGGCCCCCGCCCCTCCCTCGCAGAAAACATCGCAGCGCCAACCGCCGTATGGTTGACGCTGCAAAATTACTACTTTACGGCCCGTTTTGTTGGTCATTTTCGCCCACTTGTTGCCGTTGTTAATATACATCCCTGATTAGCAAGTATTTCCTTACAGCAATCCTCTCCCTATAGCAATCTTTACCCGACAGCAATCCTTATCCTATAGCAATCTTTACCCGACAGCAATCCTCTCCCGACCGCAATCCCTATCCGATAGCAATCCTTGCCCTACAGCAATCCTCTCCCGACCGGATGGCTTTCTTCTTTTCGTCGGGATTGAATCCCGACATGCAGTCTTCCCTCTTCCTGCGCGAAGACGACCTATGCTGCCCGCTGACATCCTCACCCGCTTCATCGCCGCTGCCGGCGGATTCTTTGATGCACATCCTGCTCTCGCACGCATCCTGCTCGCCGGCGCCATCGCCGCAGTGTGGCTCCTCGGTATCGCCCTCGACCGACACGCACACCGCCGCCCCCGATGACGCCAATCCCGCATGACAATGCCCCAACTCCTCACCCCCCCCCTTTTTCGCTTTTTCGCATTTTCGCATTTTCGCATACAACAAACCCTCACGCGGGAATATATTATAAATAATATAATATATATATTATATCTAATATAACTCTTACCTCCCCTGAAACCCTCCAAAATTTCGTCTCGCAATACCCCGTTTTTTGACACCCTGACACCCGAAAATGAAGCACTCGCATGCCATTTTTCTGCATCCGAGCGCCGTTTTCTGAAAATACACCACCACATTTTTATATGCGAAAATGCGAAGATGCGAAAATGTCTCCTCCGAAACCTTGCCCAACCCATGTCCTCACCACTTTTTCGCATTTTCGCATTTTCGCATATCCTGCATATCCCTGTCACTGTCACGCTCTCCCCGTACTCCCCCGTCTCGCCCACTATGCTCCCGCCGTTCACCATTGCCCCATCCCCCTCATTCCGTAGTTCTGCGGGTCTCCACCGGAGACCCGCTTCGTCGAGGCGTGCTATAACCGGAGTACCGGGCGTACCCCCCCAAAAAAAAACACAAGCACCGCGCTGACAGTCAGCACAGTGCTTTCTAATTGGTAATGGCAAAACGCCAGATGTATCTCGTCAGATTTTCACGCTACCGCCGGTGCAGTCGTCCTTCGACTTGGTGATGTCTTTCGACATAGTAACCTTGACACCGTCGCCCAGATACTTTTGAGCATCCTCAATAGACTTTTTGTGAGTTTCAGCCTCATCGGCATCGTTGCAATAATAGTAAGCGGTGGCAACTTCTTTGCCATCAAGCGATACAGAATACTTGTAGCAGCCTGCGCCCGAGTTGCAGGAAGCCATCATGCCTGCTGTCAGCACAACAGCGACAGCCAGAATAAATTTCTTCATAAAACTGCAGTTTTAATGTTTAATGTTTGATTGGATTGATTTCTCTTGGGAAACCGGGTGCAAAATTACAAAAAAAATACCACACGAACAATTCTTTTGCTCAAGGACGCTACCGTATTCCCACATCGGACACTCTATGAGCATCCTGGAACACCACTCCCCCCTGCTGCAAATCAATGAGCACGCCTGCCGTACC
The DNA here is from genome assembly GCA_017464025.1 of Paludibacteraceae bacterium. Taxonomy (GTDB): domain Bacteria; phylum Bacteroidota; class Bacteroidia; order Bacteroidales; family Paludibacteraceae; genus Colicola. Next base: position 51,330 of record JAFUEI010000040.1, read on the forward strand.
CGTTTCAGCAGCCGTTTCCTTGAATAATGAGCGCTGCCGCTCACTCATACAACCCAGCAGGAGCACTGTATCCGCCTTTATCTTCAGGGCCTCCGCCGCCACTCTTCCGCCACGGGCCCCGCACAACAGGACATCACAGGAAAGCGGTTCTGACAGCCGCCGGCCGGCAAACAGACTGTCGCGTACAAGCAGGAAAGAGCGTCCGGCATAGTGCCACGACGCCGAACAATCCGTCAACGGCAGCACTTCCGGCCGGCACAACATCTGCTGGCGGCGGTAAGGTTCTGTGACCCGCACGGCATCGGCCACGCTGTCTGTCAGCAACAGACAACGGCGCCCTTGCCGGTGGAGAAGTACAACGGAGTGCGGCGTATTATAGACCAACAGCCGGTCGGTATGCGCCACCTCATGCAGGCGGGCAACATGCAGACCGGCAAAACAGCCAAGCGTCAGCACACAGGCAACCAGCCAGGGCCACCGCCAGCGCACCAACCATACCACCAGCAGAAGCACTGCTGCCCCCAACGCCAACAGCATAGGCCATGTCAGGGAGAAGACAGCCACTGAATGAGGCAGAGATTCCACCCATTGTACAAACGTATTCAGCCCGAGCATCTGCTTATCCAACAGCCAGGCCAGTTTGCCGGAGAGCCATGGCAGAGGCGTGCAGAGCAGGAAGAATAGGGCGGTATAGACAATGATTGAGGCCGCCGGAACGACCACCAGATTGGTGAGGGCAAACCATACGGAGAACTGCCGGAAATACCAGAGCGTAAGCGGCAACGTTGCCAGTTGGGCGGCTACCGACATACACAGCAACTGCCACACGCGGCGCAGTAGACGGTTGCGCAACGGCAGCAGTTTCTGCAAACGCGGTGTAAAGAAGACGATACCGAGGACAGCGGCATAGCTGAGCTGGAAACTCACCGAAAAGAGCGAAAGGGGCGAAACCGCCAACGTAAGGAAAGCCGAAGCACAGATGATATTGTACGAATCGGCCTCACGGTCAACCAACGGAGCGACAGAGAAGAGCGAGAGCATCAGGGCCGCCCGTACCACGCTGGGAGACAGCCCTGTAAGGAAGGCATACAGCCAAAGCATGACAACAGTCATCAGTGCATTGAACACTTTCCTGCGATGCTGCCCGTAAAGGACAGGAAGAAGGCCGAAGCCCGTCAGCAACCACATCAAGGCACCCCATACTACGCCTGTATGCAGTCCGCTCACGGCCAGCACATGCATGGCGCCAGCCGCCGCGAACGACCGCCGCGTCTGTGCATCCAATCCGCTACGTTCGCCCAAAGCGAGTGCGGACAACACGGCCAGATTGCGGCCGCTGATGCCGCTATCGGAAAAATGGCGCTGCAAAGCCGTCTGCCAGCGCTCCGCCACCGCCCGCGGATGCCACAGCGTGGTATGCTCCACCCACAGCCACCGGCCGGATGCCACATAGGCGGTGCCTGCTATACCCTGCCGCCGGAGCCACGTGTCATAATCGAACTCGCACGGATTGCCGCGGTTAGCCCTGCCAGGACGGATGCGGGCAACCACAACATCACCCTGCTGCAACTGTTCGCTCAAGGAGTCGCGGGCAAAACTAAACTGCAAGCGGAGTCCTGCAAGCGAGGCGCAGGCACTATCGGTCAAGGACAGCACACGCCCTTGTGCCTGCAGCGTATGAGGATGCTGCTCCGGCACCGTAAGCAGCAGTACACGCGCCGTAAACGGGGCAGAAGGGAGCACTTCCTTCGCGTCAGGCCGGCAGAGGGCATACCATACAAGTATTGCTGCCACCAGCGGCAGCAGCAATACCAGAAAAGGCCGTTTGAGCAAAACTTTCACCCGGCTATGCCTTTGAGTTTCAATATCGCTTGTTCTGGGTCGGAAGAATGGAATACGGAACTGCCCGCCACCAGTGCGTCAGCGCCCGCCTCGAAAAGCAACGGTGCGTTCTGTGCGTTCACGCCTCCGTCCACCTCTATCAGGGTGGTGAGACCCTGCCGGTCAATCTGCTGACGAACGAAACGCACTTTCTGATAAGTGTCTTCGATAAAGCGCTGTCCGCCAAAACCGGCGAAGACCGACATAAGGAGCACCATATCCACTTCGCCTAACCACGGGAGGAGACGCCCGACGGCTATATCGGGATTGACGGTGAGACAGGTGCGGCAGCCTTTGGCACGTATAAGCTGCAACGCCGGCCGCGGGTCGTCAACCGCTTCCAGATGGAAGCCCACGCTCCAGGCGCCTGCATCGGCAAAACGCTCCACATAGCGCTCCGGGTGCGTAATCATCAGATGCACATCCAGCGGCTTCGAGGACTCACGGCGGAGCACTTCCATGACAGGGAAGCCGAAAGAGATGTTGGGGACAAACACTCCGTCCATCACATCCACATGCAACCACTCGGCCGCACTGCGGTTGATCATCTGCACGTCACGACTCAGATGCCCGAAGTCGGCGGCCAGAACGGAAGGCGATATGATACGGTTGCTGCCCATGCTATGCTCTTGCTATTTATTTCTTCGCTTTGATACCCAGTTTAACGGGGCGAATCATATTCTCGGGCGAGAGAATCGTGTCGAGGTCCTGCTGCGAGAGGATATCGTGCTCCAGCACAAGGTCGTACACCGACTTGCCTGTCTGCATCGCCTCTTTGGCAATCTTCGTGGAGTTCTTGTAGCCGATAACGGGGTTGAGCGCCGTCACGATGCCGATAGAGCCGCGAATATAGTTGCGGCAGTTCTCCTCATTGGCTTTGATACCGTCAATGCAGTATTTGCGCAGTACATCGAACCCGTTCATCATGATTTCGGAGCTCTCGAAGCAGCACTGTGCCATCACGGGCTCCATAGCATTGAGTTCCATCTGGGCCGCCTCGTTGGACATCGCCACGCAAAGGTCGTTGCCAATCACCTTGTAGCATATCTGGTTCATCACCTCGGGGATGACGGGATTCACCTTGCCGGGCATGATGCTGCTGCCGGGCTGTCGGGCTGGAAGATCAATTTCATGCAGACCGCATTTGGGCCCTGACCCCAGCAGACGCAAGTCGTTGCATATCTTGTTGAGTTTGGTGGCTATCCGGCGCAGGGCCTGCGAATAGCCCACCATACTCGATGTGTCGGAAGTGGCGGCCACAAGGTCGGGAGCCAGCCGTACGTCCCAGCCCGTAATCTCACGCAGCGCCTCAATACATTTCGCGGCATAACCGGGTTCGGAGCAGATGCCCGTACCTACGGCTGTAGCACCCATGTTCACCGTCAGCAGTTCGTCGGCAGCCAACTGCAGGTGAGGAATCTCCTCGCGCAGAATCTGTGCGAAAGCGCCGAAAGTTTGTCCCAGCGTCATCGGTACGGCATCCTCCAACTGCGTACGCCCCATCTTGAGCACGTTCTTGAACTCGTCGGCTTTCCGCTGGAAGGCATCAATGAGCTGCTGATAGTGCTCCATATACGTCTTCCAAGTGGCGTATAGGCCGAGATGGATCGCGGTGGGATAGGCATCGTTGGTAGATTGCGAGCCGTTGACATGATCGTTGGGGGAGCAATATTGATACTCGCCCGGCTGATGGCCCATCAGCTGAAGAGCCCGGTTGGCAATCACCTCGTTGGCATTCATGTTGGTGGTCGTACCGGCACCACCCTGAATCATATCAACGGGGAAGTGTTCATGATGCTGTCCGGCCAGAATCTCGCGGCAGGCAGTGGCAATCGCCTGATACTGGGCATCGGAAAGAAGACCCAGCGCATGGTTGGCCATAGCAGCTCCCAACTTAGTGTAAGCCAAGCCGTTGACAAAGTCAGGATAGTCGGACAGATGGAAGTTACTGATAGGGAAGTTTTCAATTCCCCGCTGCGTCTGCACGCCGTAGAGGGCCGTGCCGGGAATCTGCAGTTCGCCGATAAGATCGGACTCGGTGCGGTAATTCATACGATATTGTTTTAAGGGTTAATTTTTATTGTCTGAATTGCACTGCAAAGGTAGTGTTTTTCCCTCATATTCACAAAACGAAAAAAAACGGTATTCCGCTCAAAAGAGTTGCCCATTCCAAAAACTTGCGCTACCTTTGCAGGCGAATTGACGGGGGTGTCCGCCGGACGGCGGACTGAGATTACACCCTAAGAACCTCGAGCGGCGGCAGATGCCGGCAGACCGTTTAGGAAGTTCAATCGCAGCGTGCAAAGAACGTTCTGCCGCAGCAGTGCTTTTCCGTTATCCCCCGTCGGTTGTGCAGATGGAATCGGCAACCAACACTAACACACAAGATAATGAGAAAGCATTTCTTTTTTCTGCTGGCCGCATTCAGCAGTGCAGGCATACTCAGTGCCCAAGAAGACACCCTCACCATCATCGGCAGGGACATTCAGGAGATAGAGGTAACGGCCCGCGTGGAACAACCCACCGACAACCACAGCACTCTCTCAGGGGATCAACTGAACAAGACCAACACCGGTCAGAACCTTCCCTTCCTCTTGAGCAACACGCCCTCATTAGTCGTCACCAGTGATGACGGTTTAGGTATCGGCTACACCTATTTCCGCATACGCGGCACCGACCATTCGCGTATCAACATGACCGTCAACGATGTTCCTTTGAACGACTCGGAAAGCCAGACCGTATTCTGGGTGAACATGACCGACATGGCTTCTTCGCTGAACTCGCTGAACGTACAACGCGGAGTAGGCACCTCCACCAACGGCAGTGCGGCCTTCGGCGCCTCGCTGAACATGCAGACGCTGCCCGAGCGAAGCACGTTGCCGGAAGGTAGGAAGGCCCATGTGGAACTGCGCTTCAACGGAGGCATGTACAACACCTTCCGCGAGATGGCGAAGGCGGAGGTGATGCTGCCCAACCATTTCCGTGTGGAGGCACGTCTATCGAAGGTCAACTCCGACGGCTATCTGTACCGCGCCAGTTCCGACTTGTTCTCCTACCACGGCTCAATAGGCTACTACACTCCCAAAACCACCGTTGCTCTCTCCGCCTTCGGAGGTTCGGAAAAGACCTATATGGCATGGGACGGAGTGACGCGCGAAGACCTCATCCGCGACCGCCGCTACAATCCGGCAGGAGAATACACCGACAAGAACGGCAACACCGCCTACTACCCCAACCAGAACGACAACTACAAGCAGCAGCATTACCAGCTGATGATTCAGCAGCGCATCTCGCAGACCTGGAAATTCCGCGGAACACTACACTACACCCATGGCGGAGGATTCTACGAGCAGATGAAGGCGAACAAGAAATACGCCGCTTACAACCTGGACAACTACAGCGAAGTGAATGCAAAAGGCAAGACCGTCCGCTACTACCAGGACGAGGACGGCAACCTCTATGAACGCACCGACTTCATCCGCCAGAAACATTTGGACAATCATTTCTACGGCGGCATCTTCAGCTTCGACTACCGCAGTGAACCGGCCGACCTCACCATCAGCGCTGCCGGCAACCACTACATTGGCAACCACTGGGGTTATCTGCATGACGACCGCTACGGATTCATCGGCGAAGAAGAGTTCTACCGCAACCATTCGGACAAAGCGGATGCCAACCTGTTTGCCAAGGCCAACTGGCGCATCATCAACCAGGCCCGCCGCCAACTTACCCTATACGGCGACCTGCAGTACCGATTCGTACACTACCACCTGAAAGGCATCAACGACGAAGACGCCCTACCTTACATGAACATCCTGCGCAACTATCACTTCTTCAACCCGAAAGCCGGTATCACCTATCAGGACAACGGACACCAGGTATATTTCAACTTCGCCATTGCCAATCGCGAGCCTTCGCGCAGCAACTTCAAGGAGTCGGGCGACCACAACGTGCCCCTGCCTGAACGGCTCTACGACTACGAACTGGGCTATTCATGGTCGTCAGAGAAACTACATGCAGGCATCAACCTCTACTATATGGACTACAAGAACCAGCTGGTTCTCACCGGGCAGTATTCGGAAACGGGAGCCTATCTGACCAAGAATGTGGGCAAGAGCTACCGCATGGGTATTGAGCTGACGGGCACCTACCGTCCTACCGAATGGTTCAGCTGGAATGCAGCCATCACCATCGCCCGCAGCCGCATCCTGGACTATACCGACTGGGTGACTACCTACGATGCCGACACCTATGCCGAGCTTGACCAGACCGAGATTCATTTCGGCGACGTGCAGACCGCCTTCTCGCCAACCGTCACCTTTGCCAACACCTTCACCTTCCGGTACGCCGGCTTCCATGCAGACATACAGACCACAGCCGTGAGCAAGCAATACCTGGACAACACGATGTCGGAAGAAGCGGTGCTGAAGCCCTACACCGTCACCAACCTCACGCTGCAATACACATTGCCCGTGCTGCAGCGTTGGTGCAGCATCAGCCTCATCGGACAAGTGAACAATCTATTCAACACTGCCTACGAGTCAAACGGCGGCAACTGGATGTGCGTCTATACCGACGGTTCGCGCTACTACTCCCCTTGGTACTATGCACAAGCCGGCACCAACGTACATGCCGGCATTGCCGTCACCTTCTGACAGCCACATGCACATACAGCAACGGGAGCCGGCCTATACAGCACAGCTCCCGTTGTTGTCTTCGTCTGCCGGAGGGTTACAGTTTCTTCAGCGTTGCCAGCAGGAATTGCCAGAACTTTTGCACCGTCTGGATATTCACCTTCTCATCGGGCGAGTGGGGATGCTTGATGGTAGGACCAAAACTAATCATATCCATACCCGGATAGTTGCGTCCGATGATGCCGCACTCCAGGCCCGCATGAATCGTGATGATACGGGCCTCCTGCCCGAATTCCTCTTTGTAGGTCTGCTGCATCACTTCCAGAATATGCGAGTTCAGATTGGGTTTCCACCCCGGATAGCTGCCCGAGAATTCCACCTTAGCCCCTGCCAGAGCGAAGCAGCTCTCTATCATCTCTTGCATCTCTTCCTTGCGGCTTTCCACCGACGAGCGCGTAAGGCAGCATATCTGAATGCGGCATTCGTTGTCTTTCAGCTGATGCGTGCTGATCATGGCCAGATTGTTGCTGGTCTCCACCACATCCGGCATCTCGGGAATCATCCGATATACACCGTTCGGACAAGCCACCATGGCATGAATCAGACTGTCCTGTATCTCTTCGGGAATGACGCCTGCAGGCAGATCCACTTCTTCGGCAAAGAGCTGCAGATTGTCCTCCACGCCGTCAAACTCACGGATGAAGAGGTCTTCGTATTCGTCCACCAGTTGCTTGATATCGTCCACTCCCCCGGCTGGTACTGTCAGCACCGCCTCCGCCTCGCGCGGGATGCTGTTGCGCAGCGAACCGCCTTCCACTCGGGCCAGACGGGCCTCATACTCTGACACGGCCTCTTTGAGGAAACGGAACAACAGTTTGTTGGCATTGGCCCGCTGCAGATTGATGTCGCAGCCCGAGTGGCCGCCCTTCAATCCTTTCAGCACGACGCGGAGCGCCTTGTCGCCTTCGGGCACAGGCTCGCAGAAGTAATCAAACGTGATGGTTGCATCCACGCCACCGGCACAACCTACATACAACTCGCCTTCCTCTTCCGAGTCCAGATTGATGAGCGTCTTGCCCTGCAGCACACCGCCTTTCAGGTCGAAAGCGCCGTACATACCGGTTTCTTCGTCCACCGTGAAGAAGGCTTCGAGCGCCGGATGCTGTATGGTGTCGTCGGCCAGCACAGCCATCGCCGTAGCCACACCGATGCCGTTGTCTGCACCCAAAGTCGTTCCTTCGGCAGTAACCCACTCGCCATCCACGTAAGCGCGAATGGGGTCTTTGCCAAAATCAAACTCCACATCGCTGTTTTTCTGCGGCACCATATCCATGTGACCCTGCAGAATAACACCGGGATGCCCCTCCATACCGGCAGAGGCGGGTTTGCGGATAATCACGTTGCCTATCTCGTCCTGAACGGTCTCCAGACCGAGCGACTTGCCGTATTCCACCAGGAAGCGGCCAACGGCTTCTTTCTTGCCCGACGGGCGGGGAATCTGTGTGAGGGCATAGAAGTTTTTCCATACGCCCTTCGGATTGAGTTCTTCGATTTTCATGGCTGTATATGTTTTATTAAAGAAATGTCGGAACAAAGCGCTGTCATTCCACGGTCATCTCACCGCACAGGCTCGTCTGGAGCAGGCGGCGCACGAGCGGGGTATCCCCTTCGTTCTCTCCGAGCAGATACATCATCTTGGTCAGCAAGGCCTCGGTGGTGATATCATAGCCGCTGAGCACACCGGCATTCAGCAGGTTGAGCGAGGTCTCGTAACGGCCCATCTCCACAGAGCCCATTACGCACTGCGTCTTGTTGACGATGATGATGCCCCGCCGCGTGGCGTCGCTCAAGGCCTCAAACAGCCATTGGTCGCTCGGGGCGTTGCCGCTACCGTAGGTCTCCAGCACCACAGCCTTCAGGTCAGGGATATTCAGTATGGCGCGCACGGTCTGCTCCGCTATACCGGGGAAGAGTTTGAGAATAGCCACACGCTGGTCGATCTTCGTGCGTAGCCGCAACGGAGCAGTCGGGTCGCAGTAATGAATCAGGTGAGGATAATATTTGATATGAACACCGGCAATGGCCAGCGGATCGTAGTTGTAACTCTTGAAGGCAGAAAACCACTCGGCATTCTTTTTCGTGCAGCGGTTGCCCCGGAAAAGCTTCGTGTCGAAGAAGATGCACACCTCGGGAACGACAGCCTGCCCGTCTTCATCCTGCTCGGCCGCAATCTCGATAGCCGTTATCAGATTTTCCTTCGCATCGCTGCGCAACGTACCGATAGGCAACTGGCTGCCCGTGAACACCACCGGTTTGTTGAGGTTTTCCAGCATGAAACTCAAAGCGGAAGCCGTATAGGCCATCGTATCTGTCCCATGGGTCACGACAAAGCCGTCATAGCGGCTGTAGTTGTCGTAGATGATGTGTGCTAACCGGCTCCAGAGCGGAGGGTTGACATCGGAAGAGTCGATGAGAGGGTCGAAGGAGAGCAGTTCGATACGGATATCGCCGTGAAACAGCTCGGGAATATACATCTTGAACTTGTCCATGTCGGCAGGGCGCAAGGCACCACTGACGGGGTCGCACACCATGGATATCGTGCCGCCGGTGAAAACTACTAATACGGCTTTCTGCTTCATAAAGTCGGGGTGTTTGTGTTTTTTTCAAAGTATTATAGATTGTCCGGTCTGGAAGCGCCTGCCGGATGCAGGCATCCGTACTTCCAAAGACCCTGCAAAGTTAGTGTTTCTTTTTCAAACTGCCAAACAGGCTGCCTTCTGAACGACTGTTGTTTCACTCGAAGTGCAGATAAGGCTGCAGACGCAGCAACTCTGTCTCGGTGAGGATGCCGGCAGCTGTCAATTCGGCGGCATCATGGAGGCGGAAGCGTTCGCGCCGCAGGGTATAGATGGCTTTTGCCTGACGGAAACTGATGTAGGGATGCCGCTGCAAACGTTCCACCGAGGCATGGTTCACATCAATAGCCTCCACCCGTGTCGAATCCGCCGTAAAACGATGCAGCAGCGTATCCACATGGATTCCCTCTATATCCAGCAGTTGCTCCGGCCTGCAGTAGCCGCCTAACCGATGCCGGTAGTTCACAATCTGCCGTGCCGTATAGCTGCCGATACCCCGCAGCAGTTGCAACTCTGCCGTATCACAACTGTTGAGCTCCAGCACCGTATCACGCTTCTGCGGATAAGGCATCGCCGGCAGAGTGTCGCCAACGAGCGTGTCCTGCACAACGGGAATGTCAATATAGGGCTCTATACGGCTGTAGAGTGCATCGGTCATGCCGTAGAGTTTCCTGAGCTGGCCCGGAGAGCGAAACACCCCTCCGCGACCGCGGTAGCGCAGCAGGTTACGGGCCATCCATGGACGCAATCCGATTTCCAGCAACTCCATACTGTCGGCTGTATTGGGATTGAAGCGATGCAGGCGCAAGGGAATCGTGTCTTCTCTGTATGCTGTCCTATAGGCGGATTCCGTCTCCCGCAGAGCAGCCTCCAGTTCGGCCGCCTTTTCCGATGTCAGTTGCAGACTGTCGGGCGTATCAGCGGGCTGGGTCAGACGGTCGGCCCACCGCAGCAACCCCGCCACCGCTGCAAGCGACAGCAGGAGCACCGCCAATCCTATCCACTGGCTGCGGCTTAGCAACGGCGTATGCGGCATCCGCTTTTTCATAACACTTCCGACCTGACGCTGCCATCCAGCCACTCGGTTTCTATCACGCTGCCCTTCTGCAGTTCACTCGCGCTCCTGACCGTGCGCCCTTCCTGCCGCGTAAGCGTATAGCCCTTACGGTAGATGGTCTCGGGAGAAAGCAGCTGCAACGTCTTCTCCATGGAGCGCAGGCGCTCTTCCTCGCGAAGCAGACGGCCTCGCCAGGCACTGCGCAGACGCGCTTCCATTTGCTCTATTCGGGCCGACTGCAGCGCCAGTTGTTGCTTCTCCAGCATACGGAGCCGCTGCACAATGCGGTCTAAACGCTCTTGCTCGCCGGCCAAACGGGCCAGCAGAAAGGCCGCTACGGCCGTAGGGGTCTTCAGACTGGTATGAGCCACCATATCCACCACCGCCACATCCCGCTGATGCCCTATTCCCGTCAGCACCGGCAAGGGAAACTGCGCACAAGCGCAAGCCAACTCGTAATTGTCGAAACAGCCGAGGTCGGCCGTCGCGCCGCCGCCGCGGATGATGACCAACACGTCGAAGTCGGAAACGGATGCATACACCCGCTCCAAGGCCTCTAACATGGATGCAGCGGCACGATCTCCCTGCATCAGAGCGGCAAACAAGCGGATATGGAAACGGAAGCCGGAAGGATTGTTCTCCAACTGGTGGACAAAATCGCCATACCCCGCCGCATCGGCCGAAGAGATGACGGCTATGCGACGGCAGAGAGCGGGCAGAGCAAGCAACTGCTGCATCTTCATAACGCCCTCCTGCTCCAAACGGGCTATCGTGCGCTGACGCTCAAGAGCAATACCCCCCAGCGTATAAGAAGGGTCGATACCTGTCACCTGCAGACTGAGCCCGTAAACGGGATGGCAGTTGACCGACACCTCCAGCAGCACCTGCATGCCGGCAGCCAGCGGCCGCCCGGCCTCCTGCTGAAACCACGCCGAAAGCATCGTCCATACATTCTGCCAGCAGGTGGCGCGTATCCGCGCCGACGGCAGACCTGTCGCCGGAGCTTTCTCTACCAACTCCATATAGCAGTGACCGCCCTTCACCGTCAGACTGCTTATCTCCGCACGCACACGGTAGGTTTCAGGCAACGATTCGGCAACCGCCTCACTGATGGCGGTGCACAACTCTGTCAAACTATAACTCGCCTGCATCATTCTCCATTTTTACTGAATCCCAAGACCGCACAAAGATACGACGAAATTCAGATATGCGCAAACCCGCTTGCATATTCGGAAAACTTGCACTACCTTTCTGCATTCCGCTATGCTGCATGCAGCCAAGGCAGGCGGCGTTTCCCTGCGAATGCGCAAACCCGCTTGCGTATTCGGAAAACTTGCACTACCTTTGTAGCGTGAAAATTTGCCCGAAAACGAAAATCAACAACTGCAACCAACATCATCATATATGTCTGCCCTGAATTCTATCTTCTCCGTTTTTCTTCCCAAAGAAGACAAATTCTTTCCCATGTTTCGCCGGATAGGCGAAGCCACTGTAGAAGCTGCCGACCTCTTTACACAGCTCATCTCAGAAACCGAGCGACAGAAGCAAGAAGAGATTTATCCGAAAATCAAAGCTATCGAGACCGAATGCGACCAGATTGTCGTCAACATCTTCAACGAACTGAACGATGCCTTTGTTGCCCCTTTCGACCGCGAAGACATACACGAACTGACCGGCATGCTTGACGATGTCGTGGACCTCATCACCAGCTCTGCCAAGCGAATCCTCCTCTACCAGCCCAAGCAAATCCCCACTAAGGCAATGCACATGGCCGAAATCATTCTGGAAGGCGCCAAGTGCATCCGCACCGGTATGAGCGAACTCAAGACCATGTCGAAAAAACCGGATCTGGCCCTCGAGCAATGCCAGAAACTGCACGACCTGGAGCATGAGGGCGACGACGTGTACGAAAGCTTCCTGCAGGAATTGTTCGACACCGAGAAAGACGCCGTGGAACTCGTGAAACTGAAAGACCTCATGCAGGGTATGGAATCCGCCACCGACAAAGCCAACTCGGTAGGAAAAACGCTCAAGACCATCATCGTCAAATACGCCTGAGTATGGTCTGTCTCGTCCTCGTCATCTTCCTCTGCATCGCCTTCGACTTCATCAACGGCTTCCACGATGCCGCCAACAGTATCGCCACCGTGGTCTCCACCAAGGTGCTTACGCCGATGCAAGCCGTCATCTGGGCGGCCGCTTTCAACTTCATCGCCTATTTCATCGCCAAATACCTTATCGGATTCGGTATTGCAGAGACCGTACAGAATACGGTGGATACCCGCATCATTGCCGCTTCCGACCAGGGCATAGCCATCATCATGCCCGTCATGATGGCAGGCCTCATCGCCGCTATCGCATGGAGCCTGTTTACATGGTGGAAAGCCATCCCTTCCTCCTCTTCGCATACCCTCATAGGAGGCCTCACGGGAGCCGCCTTGGCAGCCTGCGGATGGAAGGCCGTCAGGTGGTACACCGTGGGCAAGATTGCTCTCTTCATCGTCGTGGCCCCGCTCATCGGTTTCGTAGCCGGCAACGTAATCATGATTCTCACTACATGGATCTTCAGACATACCAAACCCCACAAGATGGACAAGTGGTTTCGACGGCTGCAGTTGCTGTCGTCGGCATTCCTCTCGTTAGGACACGGCCTGAACAACTCCACCAAAGAGATTGGAGTCATCGCCTGCGCCATCGCGGCCTTCGAGCAATTGGGAGAAACCCTGCCGGGATGGCTCGGTGTCAGCCCCAAACTGGCTGCGATGGGCATCGAAGTGCCGGAATGGGCCGCATTCGCCTGCTTCACAGCCATCGCAGTAGGAACTATGTCGGGAGGATGGCGCATCATCAAGACCATGGGCAACAAGATTACCAAAATCACACCCGTGGAGGGTTTCTGCTCCCAGACGGCCGGCGCCATCACCATCGGAATCTCACAGATGCTGAAGATACCCGTCAGCACAACACACGTCATCTCGGGCAGCATCATGGGGGTGGGCGCTGTCAAACGACTCTCCGCTGTGCGATGGGGAGTGTCTGTCGATATGATTACCGCGTGGATAGTCACCATACCCGTCAGCGCCGCCATCGGAGCCGCGTGCTACGCCATCGTAGAGCTCTTCCGCTAACCTCCCCCGACGACGCCAACGACCAACCCCTTCCCAACACGGCAAAACTCCCCCCTCAAGGGCATAACAAAAGCCTCCCGCTCGGCAAGATGCGGAAGGCTTCCTTTGTGTGGTCCCACTAGGGCTTGAACCTAGGACCCCCTGATTATGAGTCAGGTGCTACTAACCAACTGAGCTATGAGACCATGCAGACTATGCCGTCTGCCAAATGCGGGTGCAAAGGTAGTACAATTTCCCGATATACGCAAATGACAACGGGAAAAAATCGGGCACACCACCCCTTTGCTATATGTCACCCCTATCGGCCGGTCAGTCCGCTTTGCGGAGAACTACGGCCGAGCGGGCGGGCAGATACAGCCGCAGCCAACCTTTGCCCTCCGACTCATAGAGAGGGTCTGACTGCGTGAAGTGCTCCACCGTGTCGTCGGCAAGCCCGAAACCTGCAAACTCGCGGGAATCCGTGTTCAGCACCACCTGATACTTACCCGCCGGAGCAAGCATGCCGTAGTCGGCAAACGACTGCTGACCGTTCCAGTTGAAGACAAACACGTAGTCGCCGCGCATAAAGGCCGCCACCTGGTCACCCTCTTTGTCCCACAGCGTCTGCACCGGCAGATTCTCGAAACCCTCAATCCCACCGATGAGGTGAATCATAGCCGCATCGAAGCGGTTGAGGTCGCTGTAGTAGAAATCCTGATTGTCCACCAGCTCCCACTGCCTGCGGGCGTATTTGTAGCTCCAGCCGTTGCCCTCGCGAGGGAAATCAATCCACTCCGGATGACCGAACTCGTTGCCCATGAAGTTGAGATAACCACCGTTGATGGTCGAGGCCGTAACCAGACGTATCATCTTGTGAAGCGCCATGCCGCGGTCAACCATATAGGTGTTGTCACCGTGCTTCATGTGCCAATACATCTCCGCATCTATCAACCGGAAGATGATGGTCTTGTCGCCCACTAACGCCTGATCGTGACTCTCCGCATAACTTATCGTCTTCTCGTCGCGCCGACGGTTGGTCATCTCATACAATATATGACCCGCTTTCCAGTCCTCGTCTTTCACCTCTTTGATATACTTAATCCAGAAGTCGGGTATCCCCATCGCTAAACGATAGTCGAAACCCATGCCCCCGTATTTCAGCGGATAGGCCAGACCCGGCATCCCCGACATCTCTTCCGCTATCGTAATAGCATGCGGGTTCACCTGGTGTATCAGACTGTTGGCCAGCATCAGATAGCAGATGGCATCGCCGTCTTGATTCAGGTTGTAATAGCTGTCATAACCGTTGAAGTCCTCGCCCAAACCGTGAGAACGGTATATCATCGACGTCACGCCGTCGAAGCGGAAACCGTCGAAGCGGTATTCCTCTAACCAGAACTTGCAGTTGCTGAGCAGAAAATGAAGCACCTCATGCTTCTGATAGTTGAAGCACAGACTATCCCACGCCGGATGCTCCCTGCGAGCTCCCGTGTGGAAATACTGGTAAGGCGTGCCGTCGAAGTTGCCCAGACCCTCCAACTCGTTCTTCACCGCATGGGAGTGAACCAAATCCATAATAACGGCTATACCCATACCATGGGCTTCGTCTATCAGACGCTTCAACTCTTCCGGAGTGCCGAAGCGCGACGAGGCCGCAAAGAAGTTGCTCACATGGTAGCCGAACGACCCGTAGTACGGATGCTCCTGAATCGCCATTATCTGCAGACAGTTGTAGCCCAACTGCTTCACACGAGGCAGCACCTGACGACGAAACTCGTCGTAACTGCCCACCTTCTCCTCATTGCTGCCCATGCCGATATGGCACTCGTATATCAGCAGAGGATCCGTATTCGGACGAAAACGACGCGTCTTCCATTTGTACGCCTTCTCCGGCGACCACACCTGAGCCGAGAATATCTTGGTCTGCTCATCCTGAACCACCCGCGTCGCATACGACGGAATACGCTCACCATAGCCCCCCTGCCACTCCACCAACAACTTGAACAACTGACCGTGCCGCATCGCCTCTGCCGGAAAATGGCCCTCCCAGTTGCCGTTGCCCGACGGCTGCAAACGGTAGCTCTCGTCCTTCTCCCAGCCGTTGAAGTCGCCCTTCAGATAGATGGCCGTCGCGTTGGGAGCCCACTCGCGGAAAACCCAACCACCGCCCGACTCGCGGTGCAGACCGTAGTAGAGATGACCGTTGGCGAAATCCTTCAATTTGCAACTGCCTTCGCCTGTGAGCAGCCACTGCGTGTGCTCAAACCAGTGCGTGCGACCCTCGATAGCACCTTCATAGGGCTTCAGATAAGGGTCATTCTCAATGATACGGAGTGTTTTCATATTCTTACTGCGCTTCTGATATCCTGCTTCTCAACGCACCTTCACCTTCACTATCACCTTACGGTAGTGCCGACCCGGAGCTATTCCCGGCTGATGCGCATCCGTCGGGAAAAATATCGCCGCCTGACCCGCATGCACCGTCACAAAACTGTCGGCCTTGTCCTTGTAAAACTCCACGTCTTTCTCTTCGTTGTATGCCGTCAGAACTTCCTTGCAGTCGTCCTGCGCCTTCCACCCCATACGCTCCTCGCCGTCGCCTAACACAATCTGTATGTCGGCGAAGTCGCGATGCGCCTCCATACGGCAGTCTGCCTCTTCCTTGCCGGCGAAGTCCTGAATATTCACTACCAGGTCGTCTCCCTGCACCTTTATTTTGCAAGCCGGCAGCGACTGCAGGTCGTTGTCGCGCAAAAACGCTATCGCGCGACCGAACAACCCGCCTAACTCGTAGTCTTCCAGATTTTCTAATTTGTCGAGTATCATATCTTTTATCTGTTGGTTTGTCGGTTGGTTTTATCTGTTGGTTTGTCTGCTTGTTTTGTCGGTTGGTTTTGTCGCCCTGACGGCCCTCCCCCATCGCCCCGATAAGAGCACCGTCTGTCGCCGCACCACACCGCCCCCCGCCGCGCAGAAAAAGCTCCGCACGCTTCCGTTCGCAAAATTACAACTATTTTCCGAATATGCAAAACAAAACAAACAAAGAGCACATAATCACACACACCACCACCGCATCAGCACACTCCGACACCACCGACACAGATTTTTTTCGAAAAAATGTCCGAAGCCTTGCCGGATTGAAAACAATGCCCTACCTTTGCAAGCGGAATTGCCGATGTGACGGCAAGACCCGCCTAACCATTAACCCTAACACCTTAACTGTATGTCTCTCTTCTCTTTGAGCCAAGAGATTGCTATCGATCTTGGCACAGCCAACACCATCATTATCTCCAACGGGGAAATCGTAGTCGATGAGCCCTCCGTCGTTGCTATCCGCAAATCCGACGACAAGATGATTGCCGTCGGCAAAAAAGCAAGCCCTATGCAAGACCGCGGCGAGAGCAAAATCTATACCGTGCGACCGCTGCGCAAAGGCGTCATTGCCGACTACAAAGCCTGCGAAATGATGATTCGAGGCCTCATTGACCTTATGCCGCGCCGCAGACACCTTTTTAGTCCCCCCATCTGTATGGTCGTCTGCGTGCCTTCCGGAGCCACCGATGCCGAAATCCTTATCATCAACAACTCCTGCCTGCAGGCCGGCGCACGCGAACTCTATCTTATCTACGAACCCATGGCCGCAGCACTCGGCATGGGATTCGACATCGAAGGACCCGAAGGATGCATGGTCGTTGACATCGGAGGAGGCACCACCGAGATTGCCGTCATGGCGCTCGGCTCGCTCGTTGTAAACAAATCCATCCCCGTCGCCGGCGACGCCCTCAATCAGGATATCGTGCAGCATATGTACTCCTTCCACGGCATGCGCATCAGCGAACCTACCGCCGAGCGCATCAAAAAGCAGGTCGGCTCAGCCATGATAAAGCTCGACAACCCGCCCGAAGACATGATTGTCACCGGCCCTAACAAAACCACCGACCTCCCACTGCATGTACCCGTCAGCTATCAGGAGATAGCCCATTGTCTCGACAAAAATATAGCCAACATCGAGACGGCCGTGCTGCAGGCATTGGGGGATACCCCCTCCGAACTCTATGCCGACATCGTCCGGCAAGGCATCTTCCTCACCGGAGGAGGCGCACTGCTTCACGGCCTCGCCGAGCGACTCTCCAACAAAACCACCATCCCTTTCCATGTCGCCGACGACCCCCTCCACTCCGTCGCCAAAGGCACAGGCATCGCGCTCAATAACCTCGCCACACTCAGCTTCCTCATCAACGGCACACGATAGACCGCCAACCAAACGCCCCCGCCAAACATCCTTATACCCCGAAACACACATACGACGATATGCAACGTATGCGAAAATGCGAAAATGCGAAAATGTCTCCTCCGAAACCTTGCCCAACCCATGCCCTCGCCACTTTTTCGCATTTTCGCATTTTCGCATATCCTGCATATCCCTGTCACTGTCACGCTCTCCCTGTACTCCCCCGTCTCGCCCACTATGCTCCCGCCGTTCACCATTGCCCCATCCCCCTCATTCCGTAGTTCTGCGGGTCTCCACCTCAGACCCGCTTCGTCGAGGCGTGGCTGAGGTCGGGTGCCCGTCCCGGGCAACCCGACCATACGCCCCCTAAGTTCAACTTGGAAGTGCAAAAAGGAGTAGGCTTTCAGTCCTCCACGCGTGGAGGACTGAAAGCGGCCCCGAAAGCGGCCCCTGAACAGTTGCCGTTGGCAGGATTCAACATAG
>JAFUEI010000041.1 GCA_017464025.1 Paludibacteraceae bacterium
CGGAGGTCAGACCGGTGCAATCATAGAAAGCTTCGCTTCCTATGTAAGTCACGCTGTTGGGGATGGTGACGGAGGTCAGACCAGTGCAATCAGAGAAAGCATGGCTTCCGATGTTTCTCACGCTGTTGGGGATGGTGACGGAGGTCAGACCGGTGCAATCAAAGAAAGCATGGCTTCCGATGCTTCTCACGCTGTTGGGGATGGTGACGGAGGTCAGGCCAGTGCAATTAGAGAAAGCATATTCTCCAATGCTTGTCACGCTGTAGGTCTTGCTGTTATACGTTACCGTCTCGGGAATGACGACCGCACCTGTGTACTCATTCTTATAAGAGCCAGAGTAACTTGTCTGATACGTTACCGAAGCCGTGAGGTAGCTGCTGTCGAAATCATACCAGATGCCGTCCACGGATGTGTCGGAGGCGTGCAAGGGGATTGTGCACATAATGCAGCACATAGCTGCAAGAAAAAGTTTGGTTTTCATGATTTGTTCTCTATTTGATTTTTACATCTTAAATACTCTTGAGAAAACTTAAGGATAAAATTTTTGAGTTGCGGTATTGATAATTCTATTCTCGTATGATATGTGCCATTTTTGACTCCATCTGCCGCGTAATCCATAATTGCAAGCGCCACAAAGTCTGTTTTCCCATCTTCTGCTAATGACTGGAGATGAGCGTGTGCAAAACCATTACGCATGCTCGTAATAAAATTAACAAATGTTTTAGGCCGATGAGTTGAAATGCTTTCTTTGTCTATACCATAGAATGATAAATCCTGTGGCATGAGGGTAATAATATCGGCCATTTTTTGTTCAGGAAGGACTAATAGCCCATAACAACAATTAAGCAAATGTGTAATTTCCTGTGGTAATTGGACATTGCAATCTTCAATGTAAGTAAGGTTCTCTTTTGTCCTTTCAACAAAATCCACATCAATATTTTTGTATAGTGCCATAATAATTGTCTCGTTTTCAGTCCGAGCCGACCATTTGTAGTTAGTAAATAACGTATAAAGAATAATTATAGTATAGATGAAAGTTTGGGTTTAGTTATTGTTCTGTTTATTAGTCATCTCTACATATTCTTTGATTGTGTAATTCTCTATGTTGTGCCATATATTATCTCCTTTTAGGAGTTGATTGAATATCCAACAAATACCAGTATGAGAAATTTTTCCTGAAGGTTTAGGTGGCATTCTTTTTATGTGTTTTAATAATCCTATTTTTACTAAATGTTGATTATCTGAGGTCGGTACATTATAGTTGTTTCTCTCATTCCTTTTAGCAAAGAACTTCAACGGCATAAGTTCATTTGTTATAAAAGAATCATGAGGAGTGTCTTTAGTACTCAAAATGACCGCATGAAACATATCTTTAGTTTTGTCTGTTTCATCAGTATCCTCTAAACACACAATAGGGTGTTTGTAACTTTTTAATTTTTTATTGAGAGTACGTTCATTTACCGTAATCCAATATATTTCCCCTTGTTTTAACATATAATTTCACCCTCATTACGTGTCGGGCGCAACTTTTAATGGTTTATATTTAGTAAATTCTGAAATTTAGTGATAATATAAGCACCTCGCAAAGGTACAGGATGTTATTTATATGTGGAAGATAGGAATGTAGCGGTATCTTCTATGAAAATGTAGCAGATGATACTACAATGCACGGGAAAGATAGGAGAAGAAATCGTGATTCAGGATGCGGGAGATGCGGAGGAGAAGCCGTATATCGATATTATCACGGCGGAAGATATCATACACATTCGTGCGGTCGCAGGGTATCTGGCGGGCAAACCATGTGACAGACCGGCCTTGGCGGCGGAGTTCTGTTTGGATAATATGACCGATATGTATTTCTTCCATACGTGATTGTGAGAGAACATAAAAATAGCGTGAACTTTCGTTCGCTTCATTTGATACTCTGAGGTCCTAGACTTTACCTTAATCATTCAAACTTACGCACAGAAAACTCACGCTGATTCGTGAGCGTGCATAAACCTGTGCTTGAATGATTAATTGATTCCTTGTAACTTGTCTAGGGTTTCAGGGTATCAAGTTAGGCTTATAACGCGATAGTGTTATATGTCGGTGGTGGAATTATTCGGTTGGTTTCATAGGCAATAGGGGATGGGATGTTTTGCGGTTGCAAAGATACGACAAATGTATGGATTGTGAAAATGGGGGAGGGGGATTGATGATTTCTTATCCTCGCTTTGCTCGGAACGATCGGCAAAGCCGTGGGGGAATTGGGAAGACGTCATACCATGACGTCTATATAAAGACAGCGTACAGGATACAGCGGAAGGGGGCCGAGGGAGAGACCGAGGGTAAAGGCGCAGGGGAGAGTTTAGCGGCGGCGGGGAGTCCAGCCTAAGGAGAGGACGATGCGGTGGGTGAGCGAGGAGAGCTCGAAGGGGTCTTCCTGGAAAGGATGAGCATAGAGGCCTGCCTGCTGGATACGGAGCTGGTAGGCGGCATCAACAAACCAAGAGCCCGTGCGCCAGCCTATGCCGACGGAGGCATAGTGCGCCATCCTCAGATTGAGCGTCTCCACATCGGTGCGCGTATCTTCGTAAGCCGGCATATAGACGATGTCCTGACGGAGGAACGAAGAGCGGCAGGCATAGCCGGCGCGTATAAACAGATGGGGCAGTGCCACTACCTCAAGACCTGCTTTGAGCTGATGCACGTCGGGGATAGCGCTGCGGAGCTTGCCGTCGTTCTGCGAACGCGTGCGAATCTGGTGTTGATAGTCGTATTCGAAGGAGAGGAAGCCGCGGGAAGAGAAGAATGCGGCCATACCTGCCGTCACGTGGAACGGCTGCTGCCATGCGCGTATCGAATAGGAATTGACGGGCGAGGCAAGCGAATAGGTGGAGCCGTAGGCCTTCATGTCGGTGCGGTTGGAGACGCGAAGGTTGCTCCATACGGGTGAGCGCAAGCCGAGCCCCATGCGGAAAGCGTTGACAGGCCGATATATCAAGCCCACAGAGCCGCCTACGCCGATGCCCGAAGCCGTGATGCGGGTGGTCATATCGAGGTTGCAGCCCGCTGTTGCCGCCTTTTCCTTATAATAGGAGGTCTTGGCGTAAGAGATACTCTGCAAGGCCAGCGAGAGGCCGAAGTAGAGACGGTCGGAGAAGTTGGCACCCCATGAAACAGAATAGCGGTTGACCCCACCCGACTCAACGGAATAGAAGGTGTTGTCCACCCCCCCTGCAAGCGGCCATGCAGGATTCCACAGCAGCGAGTCAGACGGGTCGGGCAATATCAGCGAGTCGAGGTAGCCGGCGGCGGAGAGCCATCCGATGCCGCTGTCGTACCATACGTCGTTGGTGGCAAGCTTGCTCTCCCCTAACCCATTGGTGCGGTCGGCCATCACTTCGGTGATGGACGAGGCGTGTGTGCTTTCCGCCGAAAGCGCCCGCTGGAAGTTGCGCACGTTATGGAACTGGAGCATCAGGCTATGCCGGAGCAGTCCGCTGCCCGATTCGGCATTGACGAAATTGGCCACCCATGAGAGTTGGGGGACAAACAGTTTGTAGGACGCTTCGTCCGTAGCAGCCGAGGTGACCCGCTGGAAGGCCCCATCGAATGAGATAGACAGTTCGCCGCGACGGAACAGGCCGAGGGCGGCGGGGTTGTCGTTGACTGCTGACACATCGCCTCCCACAGCCGCCATAGCTCCACCGAGGGAGACATAACGGGCGGTGCCGGCTATATCCTCTTCGGACAAAGCCTGCCGGTCAGGGTCTTGTGCCACCGCCAAAAGCGGGAGCAGGACGATAAGCCATATTGAAACAAAGCGTTTGATAGGACGTTCAGGGTTGTGCGCTGTTCAAGGGAGTGTCGCGGATAATGATTTGTACGGTATCGGGATGCGGATTGCCGACGGTGTCAGAAACAAAGACAATCTCACGGGCCTTGCTGTTGAAGCGCGGGACGAGCTCGCCCCGCTTCTTGAGCAGTTCACGGCGGAGCGCGTCTTCACGGGTGAAGTAGATGTCGTCGATGAAATCGTCCGCTGCAAGCGACAGTGCGAAAGAGGCAAACAATATGAGCAAGAGGCGACGCATGAAATCAGAAGGGGTTAACGATATATCTCATTCAAAAGTTGTGCCAACTTGATGCCGGCGGTGTAAAGACTGAGGTCGAGGTCGCGGCGGAAGCGGTAGGCATAGTGGTAGGTGTTGGTATCGCCCGTCTGCTGCCAAGCATAGACAGCCTGCTGGCGCCCGTAGGTAATGAGATAGCACTCAAGCATGGTAAGGCGCTGCAGGTCTTTCTTCTGCGGGCCGTAGGTATCTTCCAGCAGACGTACAAACTCGGAAGAAGACAGATTGGTGTAATCAATCAGCCAGCGGTCCCATACGGCATGGAGATTGGTGCCGTGGCTGAACCAGCGCATCTGGACCTTGTTGCCTCCCTTGTCGTCGGGGTGACCGAGGTGCATCGGCTGGAAAACGTCGCCCATGATGTGGACGACAAACTTGAGCGCCACCTCGTCTTCCCTGTCAGTCTTCAGGACATTGACCAGCGAATCGAGTGCATAAAAGGCATGCTTCCCTTCCACGGCGGGGTTGAGATAAAGATACTCGATGTCGGCCGGTGTGAGTCCTGCCCGCAGATTCTGGTAGTGCCAGACGTGCGACTGCGGATAGATGGTGTCCGACTTGATTTCGTCGGGCCATGAAGAGGTATAAACGATGCCCCGCGTGCCGAGGATACGGTCCACCTGACGGCGTGCTTTCTTTGTCAGGTTGTTGTAGGCCGTTTCGGCCACGATGCGATGGCCGACAGCATCCCATGCGGCTGCCTGCCCTGCCGTGAGCACGGAGAGAAGAAGGATAAGGAAGGTCTTTTTCATAAGAAGAGAGCGTTATCAATTTCTGAATCCGATAATCTGACGCACTTCGCGGAGGGTCTTCTCTGCACTGGCTTCGGCCTTTTCGGCACCGAGACGCGCCACGCGTGCCAAATAGTCGTCGTTGCCCCGGAGGTCAAGAATGCGCTCGCGTATAGGGGCGCAGAAAGCATTGATATCGGCAGCCAGCTGCTTCTTCATGTCGCCGTAGCGGATTTCACAGGCGTTGTATTTGTCGTTGAAATAGTCGAAGGTGGAGCGGTCAGACACAATCTCCATAATGGTGAAGAGATTCTGAATGGGCTCGGGCTTGGGCTGGTTAGGCTCCACGGGGCCGCTGTCGGTGACGGCACGCATCACCTTCTTGCGTATGGTAGCCTCGTCATCAACAAGATAGATGGCATTTCCTTCGCTCTTACCCATCTTACCGCTGCCATCGAGACCGGGTACCTTGACAGCCTTGTCGGAGAGATGGAAGGACTTGGGCTCGGCAAAATACTCGACCTCATAGATGCGGTTGAAGCGGCGTGCAAAGAGACGCGCCATTTCCATATTCTGCTCTTGGTCTTTGCCTACGGGCACATAGTCGGCTTTATGAATGAGAATGTCGGCGGCCATGAGCGTGGGATAGGTAAGCAAGCCGGCATTGACGTTGTCGGGCTGCTTGCGCACCTTCTCCTTGAAGGAGGTGACACGCTCCAATTCGCCGAGGTAGGCATTCATATTGAAATAGAGGTAGAGTTCAAGCACCTGTTTGAGGTCGGACTGCACATAGATAGCCGCCTTTTCGGGGTCAATACCGCAAGCGAGATACTCGGAGAGAATGGTCTTGACGGACTCTCTGAGATTCTCCGGCTTGGGATGGGTGGTGAGAGAATGCCAGTCGGCAATAAAGAAGAAACACTCGAAGTCGTCCTGCAACTTGACGAAACTCTTGACGGCACCGAAATAGTTGCCCAGATGCAGGTTGCCGGTAGGACGAATACCGCTTAGAACTTTTTCCATTGTCAGCAAGTTTAAGTAACCAAATATATTTCCGCGCCCTGCGTCAGTCTTCCAACGTGATGGGGATGGTGCGTTTTATGCGCTGGTCAAGCGCCGTAAGGGTCTCGGTATTAGCCACGCCCGGGATGCTCTGAATCTCGTCGTTGAGGAGTTGCATAAGATGCATATCGTTCTTGGCATATACCTTGATGAGCACGCCGTAAGTACCCAGTGTGTAGTGACTTTCCACCACTTCGTCAATCTTCTCAAGCTCGGCCATCACGGATTTGTACAGACTCCCTTTTTCAAGCGTGATGCCAATATATGCGCAGAGCTGGAAACCCAGCATCTTGGGGTTGACATTATATCCGGAGCCGGTGATAACCCCCATGTCAAACATCCGTTGTACACGCTGATGGACAGCCGCCCTGCTCACACCACACTGCTCTGCCACGTCCTTGAAAGGGATACGTGCATTCTGCGTAATGATTTTCAGAATCTTGCGATCCAATTCATCAATCTTTTCCATACCTTATGTATATTATTGTTCGTTTTTGGGGACAAAAGTACGCATTTTTTTGCTAACGGGCAACAATATTATACAATATTAAGCAAAAACGGTGACATTCATACACAGAAAGGACATAATTCCAAAGAAATACGGCAATTTGCCCTATTACGGAAGTTTTCGTAATTTTGCGGCGTAAAAAAAGCCCGGCTCCCAAGCTATGACAGACCTGAATGAATACATCGAGCAGCACAGTTCAGCGGAAAACGATGTGTTGCAACGCATTTCGCACGACACCAACGTATTAACCTGCAATGCGCACATGCTTTCCGGACATGTGCAGGGGCGCTTGCTGGCCATGCTGTCCAAGATGCTTCAGCCGCGGCATATTCTGGAATTAGGCACCTTCACCGGCTACTCCGCCCTGTGTCTTGCCGAAGGTCTGCAAGCGGGCGGTACGCTGGACACCATAGAACGCAACGATGAGTTGGAAGAGATGATACGGAGCAATCTGGCTCTTTCGTCATCAGGGGAGCGCATCAGGCTTCATATCGGAGATGCCAAGGAGCTGCTTCGCAGCTGGCAGGCCGAAAAAAAAGACTTCTACGAGCTGATATTCGTGGATGCCGACAAACGGGAATACAGCGCCTACTACGAGCTGGCTCTTCCGCTGCTCCGCCCCGGAGGCTTCATGCTGGCCGACAATACCCTGTGGGACGGACACGTAGTGGATCCGCATTACGAGCGCGATTGGCAGACACGGAGTCTGCGGGCATTCAACGACATGGTAGCCAACGACAACCGCGTAGAGAAGGTGATTGTTCCTATACGCGACGGATTGACCATCATCCGGAAGAAGGAATAAGACAAGAGGGGCAAGGCCGGCCGTCAAGCCGACAAGCCGTCATCATCCTGCGCAGCAATCAGCCGGCTTTCATCGTATCGAAGCCACGACCGAAGACACCCGACACATTGGATTGCGAGACAAAAGCATCGGGGTCGATGGATTTGATAATCTTATAAATGAGCTGCCGTTCATGCTTACGGGCCAATACCGTAATGACCTTGACGGGCTGCTGCGAGTACCAACCGGTGCCGTCCAGCACTGTGACACCGCGGTTGACGGTGCGGTTGATGGCCGAAGCTATTTCCGCATAATGTGAAGAGAATATCATGAACTGCACCGACTGGTTCATACGCGACATGAACCAGTCGAGTGCCGCCGTATAGCTGACCGTCATGCAGAGACCATACATGATACGCTTGATTTTGAAGTCGGTAATATTGGTCACGGCATCACGCATCGCATCGGGCACCGGCAGCAGCCAAGAGGAGGCGATAATGACAAAATCGCAATAGACCATCACTCTGCCGAGAGAGATATCCTTATAGCGGTTGACAATCATAGCCACAATGTCGGTGCCTCCTGAGGAGCCGTTATTGAGCATGGCAATGCCCAACCCTATGCCAAATATGACGCCGCCGATGATGCAAGCCAAGACAGGATCTTCGATAAGCGGTTCAGAGCGAAGCGGTATGACACGATACCAGAAAGAAAGGGCCAGCACCCCGACGATGGTGCGCAGGCAGAAGCGCCAGCCGACCGTTATGATGGCAATGACAAGCAGAACAGCATTGATCGTGAGCGAAGTGAGCCATATCGGCAAGGCTCCTCCATACTCGGGGAAAAGCGACGGGAAGAGCCCCTGCGTGGCGTAGAAGATAAGGGAGCAAATGCCCGTCAGGCCTCCGCCGACTACGTTGTGCGGTACAAATATCCAGTTGACCATCAAGGCAAACGGGAAGAGTCCGAAGATAATGCCGATATATTCGCGCACTGCAACGGCAGGACGGGTGCGGTAATACGCTTTCAGTTGCTCTTTGTTCAGCATTGCCATATACTGATTGTTCTGATTGTTTTATGCAGATGAGACCCAGCGATTCAGGTAATGAGGTTGAAGAAAGCAGTCCCCAGAATCAGCGCTCTATCATATCGAATCCCTTGCCGAATACGCCGATAGTCTGGCTTTGGGAAACAAACGCTTCCGGGTCGATTTCCTTTACCAATTTGAATATCTTGTTGGACTCGTTTTGCCGCGCCAGCACCGTGATAATCTTCATAGGCTGCTTGGAATACCAGCCTTCGCCATCCAGAATGGTGCAACCCCGGGGAACACGCGTCATGATGGCATCGGCAATCTCGGCATACTTGCGCGAAAAGATAAAGAACTGAACAGACTGGCGGGCACGCCCCATAATCCAGTCAACGGCCGAAGTACTGACAAACGTGAAGCACAGACCGAAGAGCACCCGCTCAATACTATGGATATTGGGCAGGAAATAGGCACTGGATATAATGATAAGGTCGCAGTAGAGCAGAATGCGTCCAAGCGGGATGTGCGCATACTTGTTGACAATCATGGCCACGATGTCGGTGCCACCGGTAGAGCCGTTGTTCAGAAAGACAATACCCAATGCAGAGCCGCAAAGCAGACCGCCAAGAATGGCCGCCATAAAGGCATCGTGGATAAGCGGCTCGGCAGGAATAGGAATCACCCAGAACCAGAATGTGAGCCACGCCACGCCGTAGATGGTGCGGACGCAGAAGCGCCAGCCGATAGTCATGATAGCAATAGTCAGCAGAATAGCATTGAACACAAAGGAGGACAGCCAGATAGGCACAAGTGTATCGGATGCGAAATAGATAATCTCGCACAAACCTGACAAACCTCCACTAACGATGTTGCTGGGCACCAGAATCTGGTTGACCGCCAAGGCATAGGGGATGGTGCATACTGCAATAAGCAGCAATTCCTGCGCCTCAATGAAAGGGCGCATCTTCTTGTAGCGCTCAATGCGTGTCTTAACGTTTGTTACTTTAGCCATGAGTGGTGTTTACAAGCAATAATCCGGCGGAGCAGGATTCCGGCGGCGGTTGTTCATATTCATACCCTCGCAAATGAGGGCACCTGTGCTCCAAGCAGCGGCTTCGGGCAGCGATTCAAAGCAGGTGGGGGGCGGACACTGCGGGTCCACCCCCACAGGTATCAGCAGCAACGGGCCACCAAATTGCGGTCTCCCCACCCGTTGTCAACGCGGGCCACGGGGAGCCAGAACTTGTTGTCGCGGAGCCACGGAGCAGGATATGCAGCCTTCTGCCGCGAATAGGCGTGATGCCATTCGTCGGCCGTGACCTCATACTCGGCATGAGGTGCATTCAGCAGCACATTATCTGTCTTGTCGGCCTGTCCTGTGACAATCTCTTCAATCTCCTGCCGTATGATGAGCATCACTTCGATAAAACGGTCCAGTTCAGCCTTTGACTCACTCTCGGTAGGCTCTACCATAAGCGTGCCGTGAACGGGGAAGGAGAGCGTGGGGGCATGGTAGCCGAAGTCCATAAGCCGCTTGGCGATATCGCCTTCGGTGACACCTGCTGCATGGAACTGACGGCAATCGAGAATAAGTTCGTGCCCCACCCTGCCGTTGGCACCTGTATATACGATGCCGTACGCATCTTTGAGCTTGGCAGCCATATAGTTGGCAGAGAGGATGGCGGCCGCGGTAGCTTCACGGAGTCCCTCTTCGCCCATCATACGGATGTAGCCGTAAGAGATAAGTGCCATATTGGCATTGCCGTAGAGAGCCGTGGATACCCGGTTGGCATCGGCAGTAGGCATAGATGCCGCCAACGCCTTCGTAGCACAGATGGCTCCTACGCCGGGGCCGCCTCCGCCGTGAGGCGAAGCAAAGGACTTATGCAGATTGAGATGGCAGACATCGGCACCGATGGTGGCCGGATTGGTGAAACCGATTTGGGCATTCATATTGGCGCCATCCATATAGACAAGGCCTCCGTTGTCGTGAATGATACGGCACATCTCACGGATAG
Source organism: Paludibacteraceae bacterium (assembly GCA_017464025.1). Taxonomy (GTDB): domain Bacteria; phylum Bacteroidota; class Bacteroidia; order Bacteroidales; family Paludibacteraceae; genus Colicola. The sequence goes on from JAFUEI010000041.1 coordinate 10,252, forward strand.
AGGTTTCGAAGATACCATGGGTGGACGGATAAGTAATCATACAGCCGGCAAGGTCTTCTTTGTGTGCTTCGGCCTTCTCGCGCCAGTCAGCAAGGTCGGTATTGCCACCCTCGTCACACTTGATGACAACGGGTACGAAACCGGCCTGCGCGCAAGAAGCGGGGTTTGTGCCGTGTGCGGAAGCCGGAATGAGAAGCACGTTGCGCTGCTTCTGCCCCTTGTTCCACAAATACTGGCGGATAGTGACCAGCCCCGTATATTCACCGGCTGCACCGGACGTAGGCTGCAGATTGCAGGCATCGAAGCCCGTGATGGTGCAGAGCATCTGCTCCAGCTCCGACAGGAGTTCGGCATAGCCTTCCACTTGCGAAGCAGGCGCCATCGGATGGACCCCCATAAAGCCAGGCATCGTAATAGGCATCATGGCCGAAGCAGGATTGAGCTTCATCGTGCAGGAGCCCAGCGGAATCATGCTGTGGGTAAGCGATATGTCCTTCCGCTCCAAACGCTTGAGATAGCGCATCATTTCCGTTTCGGTATGATAGAGTTTGAATACATCGGCCTGCAGATAGTCCACCAGACGCACATCGGCTTCATCAATCGCCCACAGACCTCGGAAGGCATCTTCGCTCTCCTCGTATTGGGGCATATTGCCAGACGCTTCGGCAAAGAGCTCGATAAGCAGATTCATATCGTCTATACCGGTCGTTTCGTTCACGCTCAAGCCAACCGTACCGTCAGGTGCGTAATAGAGATTTATCTCCTTTGCCTCGGCCAGTTCGCGCAGATGCTGCTGTGTGAGTGCCTCAGGAAGCACAATGCGGAGCGTATCGAAGAATACCGTATTGAGTTGGTTGTAGCCATAGGCCTGAAGCATCTCATTGAGATAGACCGCCTTGCCGTGAATAGACTCGGCTATTTCGCGAATGCCCTCTGCACCATGATAAACACCGTAGAAACCGGCCATCATGGCACACAACGCCTCTGCGGTGCAGATATTGGAGGTGGCTTTCTCGCGTTTGATATGCTGCTCCCGGGTCTGCAGAGCCAAACGATAGGCCGGATGTCCGTACGCATCTTTGCTCAAACCGATGATACGTCCCGGCAGGTCGCGCTTGAATTCGTCGCGCGTAGCCATATAGCCGGCAGACGGTCCGCCGAATCCCATCGGGAGCCCGAAACGCTGCACGTGTCCGCACACGATATCCGCCCCCCAGCTGCCGGGAGCCTTAAGCAAGGCCAAGGCCATCAGGTCGGCAACGACCGCCACCTTGGCTCCTGCCTTGTGGGCCGCCTCCACCAAGGCGGCATAGTCCTGCACGCTACCATCGGCATCGGGATATTGCAAAAGGACACCGAAATAGCGCGCCATCTCGTCGGGCGAAACCGCCAGACAATCTTTTACGACAAGCTTAATCCCCTGCCCTGCGGCGCGGGTGCGGAGAACCGCCATCGTCTCAGGGAAGATATGTTCGTCCACCAGCACCTCGCATACACCGGCCTTCACCTGGTCGCGGCTGCGCAGGTTGCGCATCATTGTAACGGCCTCGGCCGCCGCTGTAGCTTCATCAAGAAGGGAACAGTTGGCAAGAGGCAGTCCAGCGAGGTCGCTCACCATGGTCTGGAAAACAAACAGCGCCTCCAACCGTCCCTGCGAAACTTCGGCCTGATAGGGCGTGTAAGAAGTGTACCATACCGGATTTTCCAGCACATTGCGTGCAATGACCGCCGGCGTAGCGGTATCGTAGTAGCCACGACCTATGTAGGTCTTCCACAGTTTGTTTCTTCCTGCCAGCTTATTCATATCAAGCAGATGCTGCTGTTCGGTAACCGGCTCGTCCAAATCGAGCGGTTGCTTGAGACGGATATCCGAAGGGATGGTCTGTTCGATCAGTTCATCCATACCGGCTACGCCAATGGTGCGCAGCATTGCCTGCATGTCCTCCCCGCTCAAACCAATGTGACGGGGTTTCAGATTGTTTGTCATATACTTGGATTTAGAGGTTAGTTTTGCATGCACCTTCGACACAAGTTTCCTGCCATTCATGCGGAACAGCCGTTCACAAGTGTTCAATTTCAAGCGGCAAAAGTACAAAAATTCCCGCAATGCCACAACAGCGCCAGAAGAAAAATATGAAATCAGCGGAAGAGGGCCGGAATGACTTGCGTATGTAAGAAGAAAGCCGTATCTTTGCACGCTAAAATAAAAGCTGACTAATTAATCATACCACATCATGAATAATCTTACACAAGACCGGACAATAGCCGTAATCGGCTTGGGTTATGTCGGTCTTCCTCTTGCGATTGAGTTCGGCAAGAAATACCGTGTTATCGGTTTTGACGTAAACAGCCAACGAGTTGCAGAACTTGAGAATTACCAAGATCACACCCGAGAAGCGGACATGGACGGGATGCGGGAAGCCCGCCGTCTGTTTGAGACTTCTGGAGAAAAAGGGTTGACCTTTTCTGCAGATCCGGAGTCGCTACGGGGAGTGAACATCTACATCGTAACGGTGCCCACTCCGATAGACAAATTCAACAATCCCGATTTAGACCCTCTGCTGAAAGCCAGCGCCACTATCGGCAGCACACTTGGCAAAGGGGACATCGTGATTTATGAATCAACCGTATATCCGGGTTGCACGGAAGAAGACTGCGTCCCCGTCTTAGAGCAACATTCCGGCCTGAAATTCAACAAAGACTTTTTCTGTGGTTATTCGCCTGAGCGCATCAATCCGGGCGACAAGACCAACACACTCACCAAGATAAAGAAGATTACTTCCGGCTCCACGCCTGAGACAGCCGACATTGTAGATGCACTGTACAACACCATCCTCGAGAACGGCACCCACCGGGCGCCTAACATGAAAGTGGCCGAAGCAGCCAAGGCTATAGAAAACAGCCAGCGTGACGTCAACATCAGTTTCATGAACGAACTGGCGCTGATATGCGACCGCATCGGCATCGATACCAATGATGTAATCGAGGCAGCCGGGACCAAATGGAATTTCCTGAAATACCGTCCCGGACTGGTGGGAGGCCACTGCATATCGGTGGACCCCTATTATCTGGCACACAAGGCGAAGGCTCTCGGATATTATCCGCAAGTGATTCTCTCGGGCCGGGCAGTAAACAACTCCATCGCCAAATTCATTGCAGACAAGACACTGAAACTCATGATTCAGCATGACTTCAAAATCAAGAACGCAAACGTGCTGATGCTGGGTGTGACCTTCAAAGAGAACTGTCCCGACTGCCGCAACACGAAGGTTGTGGACATTGTATCGGAATTGGAGGATTTCGGCTGCCACGTTGACATATATGACCCGTGGGCTTCCGCCGAAACGGTGAAACGGGAATACGGAAAAGAACTCATTCCGGCAATAGACCCTGCCAAGCGCTACGAAGCGATTATCGCCTGCGTCAGCCACGACCAGTTCAAGACGTTTGATTTCAAGAAATACAAAGACAACGGCTCCATCATATTCGATGTCAAGAACTTTGTGAGCCGCGAACTGGCCGATGCCAGACTCTGACATTGCCCCGAGGCTCCCTAATCAGAAGGGATACATTCCCACAATCTTCAGTTGACAAGAATATGAAAATCGCTGTAGCAGGAACCGGATATGTAGGTTTGTCGATTGCCACGCTGCTGGCCCAGCACCACGCCGTAACGGCCGTGGACATTGTGCCGGAAAAGGTGGAAATGCTGAATCGCCGGCACTCGCCGATACAGGACGAGTACATAGAGAAATATCTTGCCGAAAAGGAACTGAATCTGACGGCTACCTTGGACGCGGAGCAGGCCTACAGAGAGGCCGAATACGTGGTGATAGCGGCTCCGACGAACTACGACCCGCAACGCAACTATTTTGACACGTCTGCCGTGGAAACCGTGGCCACGTTGGTGACGAGCGTCAATCCTGAGGCCTATATGGTAATCAAATCGACCGTGCCGGTAGGCTACACAGAGAGTCTGAGACAGAAGATAGGGAACAGGCGGATTCTTTTCTCGCCGGAATTTCTGCGGGAGAGCAAAGCTTTGTATGACAACCTGTATCCGTCGCGCATCATCGTAGGCACTGATATGCAGGATGAAAAGCTGACGGCGGCGGCACGCACATTTGCCGATCTGCTGCAGGAAGGCGCCTTGAAACCCGACATTGACACCTTGTTCATGGGCTTTACGGAAGCCGAGGCCGTGAAACTATTTGCCAACACATATTTAGCCTTGCGTGTGAGTTATTTCAACGAGTTGGACACCTATGCCGAGATGAAGGGCCTTGACACACAGAAAATCATAGAAGGCGTATGCCTTGACCCACGCATCGGCACCCATTACAACAACCCCTCGTTCGGCTATGGCGGCTATTGTCTGCCCAAAGACACCAAGCAGTTGCTGGCCAACTATCAGGATGTGCCGGAGAACCTGATAGGCGCCATCGTGGAGAGCAACCGCACGCGCAAAGACTTCATAGCCGATCGCGTGCTGGCCAAGGCAGGGTATTATGACTACTACCACAAAGGCGACTTCGATGCCGCACAGGAGCGTCCCTGCATCATCGGCGTGTACCGGCTGACCATGAAATCCAACTCCGACAATTTCCGGCAGAGCAGCATTCAGGGTATCATGAAACGCGTGAAGGCCAAAGGTGCAACGGTAATCATCTACGAGCCTACCCTGCCCGACGGGAGCACTTTCTTCGGAAGCAAAGTGGTGAACGACCTCAATACCTTCAAGCAAGAGAGCCAAGCAGTGATAGCCAACCGCTATGACAGTTGTCTGGACGACATCAAAGAGAAAGTATATACACGAGATATTTTCAAAAGAGACTGACAGCAGGAACAGCAGCCCTGCCATCTCCCTGCACGGCTAACCGGCAGAAGCAGGGAGCATGCCGAAAAAGAATGACCGACCACCAGCAAAATAGTGCACGCATTGCCCGTAACACAATCTATCTGTATCTGCGGATGATTATTGTAACGCTTGTGTCGCTATACACCTCACGCATTGTGCTGAACACATTAGGGTTTGATGATTTCGGAATATACAATGTGGTGGGAAGTGTGGTTGTATTCTTTTCTTTTTTCCGGAATGCCCTGCGCAACGCAACAACCCGCTACATCTCCGTCGAACTAGGCAAGAATGACATCAAGCGTGCCGGCGAGATTTACTCCATGGCAATCAATATGCACATCCTTTTAGGACTGCTTATCGCCGTTCTGCTGGAGAGTGCAGGTGTGTGGTTCATAAACACACAGTTAGTGATAGCACCTGAACGGCTTGCAGCCGCCAACTGGGTATTCCAGTTCACCATCATCACCTTTCTGGCAAGCCTGATACAGATTCCGCTGGATTCATCGATTATAGCCCACGAGCGGATGGGGTTTTACGCCATCATCAGCCTGATAGAAGCCGGATGCAAACTGGGCATCGCTCTGCTGCTGACCCTGAGCCCGATAGACGAACTCATCAGTTACGCCGGGCTGCTGGCGCTGTTGTCCCTGCTGGTTCTGGCGGGCTATGCATTGTATAACCGCATCGCCTTGCCGGAATGCCGCTATACCAACTACTGGGACAAGCAAGTGATAAAGAACTACGTATCCTACTCGGGCTGGAGTCTGCTTGTCAACGCCTCTGATGTCGGGGTGACGCAAGGACAGGCGGTGTTGTTCAACCGCTTTTTAGGGACCATCGCCAATTCCGCCCTCGGCATAGCGAGCCAAGTATATAACGCCGTCTCAATGTTCGCCCGTAATTTTGCCTCCGCCTTCACTCCCCAGATATACAAGTCGTATGCAAACGGAGACAGACAATACTTTACGTCCCTGCTTTTTTCCACCTCCAAGCTGTCGTATTACCTGCTTCTGTTCCCTCTCATTCCGCTCATGCTGAATCTGCCCTTTGTCCTCCATATCTGGTTAGGAGCTTATCCTCCCCTTACCCCATGGTATATTGCAGGCATGATGCTTTTCGAGATATTCGACTCATTCCAAGCCCCCCTATGGAACGCCATATTCGCCACCGGCAATATAAAACACCACCAAATCATGATGGCGGTCATAAAGCTATCGGTGCTTCCCCTGACATGGTTAGCCCTGCATTTGGGTGACAACGGTGTCCGTGCAGTGCTGATATGGGGATTAGGAAACGTCTGCTGCGCCATCGTACGCATCATCTATTCCCATTGGTTTATCTCGCTCGACCTGCGGGCCTACTGGCGGAAAGTCATTCTGCCGATGCTGGCAACCACGCTCCTCACTCTGCCGTTGCCCGGCCTGCTGATATGGCATTACGGCCAAGGCTGGACGGGCTTGCTGCTATCAACGCCACTATGTCTGGTACTGCTGAGCGCTTCTATATATCTTGTCGGTCTGAACCCACAGGAGAAAGACCTTGTGCGCAGTCTGCCAATAGCCAGACATTTCAGAGGTGCAGGCAGGACGAAACGGGATGAGACCGAAAAATAACGGAAAAAAAAAGACAAGATGATGGCAAAGACTGATTTTATAATACCTTGGGTGGACGGAAGCGATCCCGTCTGGCAAGCATCATTCAACCGCTATGCGCCCCTAAACGCCCATATTGACGATGCCCGCAAGGAGCGTTTCCGCGACTGGGGTCTGCTGAGATATTGGTTCCGCGGTGTGGAGCGATTCGCGCCGTGGGTACGGACCGTGCATTTTGTCACCTGCGGGCAGTTGCCTGACTGGCTGAATACAGACGCTCCCAAGCTACATTGGGTCAGACACGAAGATTATATACCGGCGGAATATCTGCCGGTGTTCAACATCAACCCCATTGAACTGAATCTTCACCGGATTGAGGGTCTGAGCGAGCAGTTTGTCTATTTCAACGACGACACCTTCATCCTACGGCCGCTGCCCGAAGAACGCTTCTTCCAGAACGGCCTTCCCTGCGACATGGCAGTATGCAACCTGCTCACACCGGTGCGCGAAGGAGTAATGACCCATGTGATGGCCAACAACATGGGCATCATCAATGACCATTTTGACAAACACACCCAACTGAAACGGTATTGGCGCAAATGGCTGAATCCGCTGTATGGCAGCCAACAGCTCCGCACACTACTGCTATGGCAATGGCCCCAATTCTCCAACCTGTATGAGCACCATCAGCCCAATGCCTACCTGAAGTCAACGTTTGAAGAGATATGGGAACTATATGGTGAGCAGTTGCTGGAGACCAGCATGACCCGCTTCCGCAGCATCAGCAACTGCAGCCAATGGCTGATGCGCGACTGGCGTATGGTGAAAGGGGAGTTTATCCCTGTGAATGTGACGAAAGATTCGTTCAGCGGTATATTGGGGAAAGATGACATAAAGAAATTCACTAACATGATAACAGGTCAGCGGAAAAGTCTGCTCTGCATCAACGACGGAGATCTCGCCCCGCAGGAGGCCGCCGGCATATACGACGCGCTGCATAAGGCTTTCGAGACGATACTGCCGGATAAATCGAGTTTTGAAAAATGACGAAGAAACGGTTTGCCCAACTGATGGTCAGCCTTGTGCTGTTTGCCGCAAGCTTGTTCCTGATATGGCTGAAAGAGCTGACCGATCAGGAATATGCCATCATGATGTGCACCCATTTCATTTGGCTGCTGTACCTCTTGTGGGATGCAGAGCGTTTCACTCCGTTTCTTACCTTTACCATCACGTTTACGCTGCTGTTTATCGGTGGGCGTTTCTGGGCGGTATTGTTCAGTCCCGACGATTTTGAGCTACGGCGGGGCAACTTCTTCAGCTGGGAGGAAATTCCCCTTGACCTCTGGCAACCCTCTCTGACCTATATTCTGCTGTTTCTCTATCTATCATCGTGGGTGTATATATTCCGTATGGAAAAGAAAACGGAGGGGCCTGTGTTGTCGTATGAAGGGACGGTATCGACTCCGGTGGACAACTGGCTGCGCGGCATTTTCGTCATATTGGCGGGATTCACTCTCTACGATGTGTTCGACAAACTGCAGACGGCAGTGAGCGGCGGCGGTTATCTGTCGCTCTATCTGGAGCAAACCGAAAAAGTAGCCGCGGGCTCGGGGCTGATAGCCTCCCTGCTGTACGTATTCTTCGGAATCGCACTGGTATATGGAAACAAGACGACCAAGCGTCTGTATCTGGTGCTTATCTTCATCAAGGCCTTTGTATTTATCCTTATCGGACAGCGTGCAAAGTTTGGTGCCCTGCTGCTGTTCTTCCTATGGTATCATTTCCGCAACCGCAATGTCCGGCTCTTCCGTCTGGCTATCGGCGGCGGTGCCAGTCTGGTGATGCTGATGTGGATTGCCTCGCTATCTCTCCGCGAAGCGACAGATGACGACCTCTTCACTCCCCTTGAACTGCTCAGCCAGTTCTTCATGTCGCAAGGAGTATCTCTCTCCACCTTCACTTTTTCGCAGCAGGTGACAGACTATCCCATCCTTCCCTACTTCGTCAGCTTCCTCCCTGGTGTGGCATCGCTGTATTCGCTGTTCACGCCGCTACCGGCAGCTCAGGCCGCCTTTGCCAACTATCTTGCCTATTCGCTCAACCCGGGTCTGTTTGAAGGAGGCCATGGCTTGGGCTGGACGTTGCTTTCCGACCTGTATCTGTATTCCGGCAGGACCTATGCAGGTTTTGCCCTACTCTCTGCCCTATTCGGGTATATCTGTGCCTATGTGGAAGACAAAAGCCGCACATCGCCCTTAGCAGCGACTATCGTTTTCGCCGTATTCCTGAATCTGGCATTTCTGCCACGATCAGGGCTATATACCATCATTCCGTTAATTGTGTGGATTGTATTGGTACACTATTTGTTTATCGAATGTACAGGATTCAAATCATATTACAATCAGTCTGACACTCCCGTCAGCGAGAAAAAGGAGGATATAAAATGAATATAGCCGTCATATTAGCCGGAGGAAGCGGTTCGCGCCTTGGCAACGAGACGCCCAAACAATTTCTGAAAGTAGCCGGCAAGCAGATTATCGAGCATACGATTGACGTGTTTGAACGCTGTCAGTTGATAGATGCCATCTGCATCGTAAGCCGGCCAGACTATATCAGCGAGGTTGAGGCCATTGTCGTGCGCAACAAATACAAGAAGGTGCAGAAAATACTGCAAGGAGGCAAAGAGCGCTATCACAGCAGTCTGGCTGCCATCAATGCTTACACAGACGACAACATCAATCTGATTTTTCACGATGCTGTGCGCCCATTAGTAAGCGAGCGCATCATCCGCGACTGCATCGAGGCTCTGAAAACCTACAATGCCGTGGACGTTGCAGCCGCCACGACAGACACCATCATCTCGGTGGACGACAAAGGCTGCATCGACTATATCCCCAACCGCACCCGATTGAGAAACGGACAGACACCGCAATGTTTCAAACGCGGAACAATACGCCGCGCCTATGAGTTGGCTCTTGCCGACCCAGCCTTTACGACAACCGACGATTGCGGGACAGTGCGCCGCTATCTGCCGGACGAGCCCATATATATAGTAGCAGGCGAAAACAGCAACATGAAGCTGACTTATATTGAGGATTTGTTTCTGCTTGACAAACTGTTTCAACTACGGAGCATCGAAGGGTCGCAGAAGGAACTATCCGACAAAGCCCAAGAAGGGCTGAAAGACAAAGTGATTGTCGTATTCGGCGGCAGTTACGGCATCGGCGGGGAGATTGTGCGGATGGTGCAGGCTCACAACGGACGGATTTGCTCATTCTCCCGTTCTCAAAACGGAGTGGATGTAAGCGACAAAGCCAGTGTGGACAAGGCGTTAGAAACGGTCTGCCAACGCTTCGGCCGCATAGACATCGTGATAAACACGGCGGGGGTGCTGATAAAGGAAGCTCTCAACAGCATGAGCAGCGAGCAGGTGACTGCATCGCTGAATGTCAACCTCCTGGGGGTTGTCAACGTGGCACAAGCTGCCTTCCCTTACCTTGAAAAGACAAGAGGCTCCCTGTTATTCTACACCAGCAGCAGCTATACACGTGGTCGCATGATGTACAGCCTCTATTCCGCCACCAAAGCCGCCATTGTGAACTTCACGCAGGCCATAGCCGAAGAATGGAACGGATTCGGCATCAGGGTTAACTGCATCAACCCAGAGCGCACCAAGACCCCGATGCGCGTACAAAATTTCGGTCTCGAGCCCGACAACACTCTGCTCCCTGCCGAAGACGTGGCAACAGCCTCTCTCAACACCGTGTTTTCAGAAGCCACAGGCGAAGTGATTGATGTCAGAAGACAGACACACTGCCCCCCCATGCATCAAAAATAACCCATTACAAAGAAACATTTCCATCCCTATGAAGAAGAAACTGTTTATCGCAATGATGGTATTGCTGCCAATTGGAGCGACAGCCCAAGACACCATCCGTATCATGACTTTCAACCTGTACTCGGTGGCGATGACCTCGCTTGAGGAATTGGGCGGTTATATCAAGCGCCATAACCCCGATATCGTAGCATTGCAGGAAGTCAATATGAAAACCAACAGAGCGGATGCCCCTGCCCAACGAGACAAAAACCAAGTAGTATAATTAGGATATTACGCTGACCTTCTCCCCATTTTTGCCCGTGCCATCGACTATCCGACAGGCGGCTACTACGGCCTCGGCTTTCTCTCCAAACTGCCGATTAAAAGCATCAGCAACCAGCCCCTACCGCAAGTAAACAAACAAGAGCAACGCACCGTTGTAATCGGGCAATGGGAAATCAACGGCAAGCCCTTGACGATAGCCAACACACACCTCTGCCTCGACAAGAAAAACCGAGAAGTGCAGATGCGCTTTATCAGGCAACAACTTCGCCGGACAAAAGGCGCCAAATTCGTCTGCGGCGACCTTAACTCCACGCCGGAAGAAGGACTCGTGCCAACCATTTTCCGGAATTGGACGGATGCCCTGCCCGAAGAAGACAATACATTCTCTTCTTGGAATCCCATCTACAAATACGACTGGATGCTCTACGAAAACAAACACGGCATCCAAGTGATTAACGCACAGGTGGACCATAGTGTGGAGCTCTCCGACCACTGCCCCTGCATTATTGACATAGTAATACCCTGAAAACGGCCAACCCGTTGTTTCTGTTCTGCTCATGAAATCAGATACCGAATTACTGAACGAACTCGCCCGCCGCACCAACTATCTGCGCGCCTTAACCGCCGACGAGGCCGCCGCCATGAAACGAGCGCTTATGGACATGTATCGTGACATTGCCGCCTTGTGCCGCAAACATTCTCTCACGGTGATGCTCTGCGGAGGAAGCTGTTTGGGAGCTGTAAGACACAAAGGCTTCATTCCTTGGGATGACGACCTTGACCTCATGATGCCCCGCCGCGACTACGAAACACTCATCAGCCTGCTGGCAGAAGGCTGCCTCGGCGACAAATACGAATACAATGCCCCAAATCCGGAAACCGACTGCAAGAATGTTTTCATGAAAATCTACCGGCGCGATTCGCTGGATGTTGACGTATATAGCGATTCCACTCCCTTTCCCAAAGGGCTCTATATTGATGTATTTGCTCTTGATGCAGTGCCGGCATCCCATTTCCTCCAGCTGCTGAAAGGCTTCGTTGCCAACGTCTTGCAGTTCATATCCATCATGGTGCTGTATGCCGAGTATCCCAGCAGGACCCTCAATGAGTATATGTCATTAGACAAGCAGATGCACTTCCGCTACCGTCTCAAGAAGGCATGCGGCAGACTATTCGGCATCATCCCTCACCGAAAGTGGGTATGGTGGTTTGACAAATGGGTGGCATCCGATAAAGGGGACATATGGGGAATTCCTACCGGCCGGAAATACTACAATGGAGAAATCTTTCCCTCATCGGTATTCCTTCCGCCGGTCAAGGCCGAGTTTGAAGGGGAAAGCGTGTATATCCCCAACGGCTATGACGCCTATCTGAGAAACCTCTACCATGACTATATGCAACTGCCCCCCGTAGAGAAAAGGGAAAGACATTTCATCGTCGATTTCAAACTGCCGGAGCAGGAGCAAACCAAATGAACAAAAAACAGCATTGACTTGCCCGATTGAAATAAAAGCGCTAACTTTGCAGGAACGAAAAACGGCAGCCGACAGCAGTTGCCATGACAAGGATGTAAGCTTCCTATCGCGTATGGAAAATTATGATGTGGCAGTGATTGTCCCGACATTGAATGAGGAACTGTTCATCGAGCGCTGTCTCCGCTCGCTGAAAGAGCAGACATTCCCGTTTCAGCGTATGGATGTAATGATTGTGGACGGTGGCAGCACCGACCAGACCTGCAACATCGCCATGCAAATAGCTACGGCCTGCCCCAACGTGCGTTTAATCCATAATCCCAAGCGCTACCAATCGGCCGCTTTCAACATCGGAGTGAACGCCTCTACGGCCCCCTTCATCGTCCGCCTTGATGCACATACCGAATACGATACCCACTATATTGAGCGTTGCATGACGCTTCTCCGCTCCCATCCTGACTATGGCAACGTAGGGGGGATATGCCAAATACGCCCTGGAGCAGACACACGGATGGCCGAAGCCGTCGCGTTGCTGAACAAACTGCGGTTTGGCATCGGCGGTGCCGATTTCCGAGTAGGAACAAAGGCATGCGAAACCGACAGTGTTCCCTTCGGGGCTTTCCGCCGAAGCGTGATTCTGCAAGTCGGCGGAATGAGAGAAGATCTCGCCCGCGGGGAAGACAATGAATTCAACTCCCGAATACGCAAGGCCGGATACAAAGTGTATATGGATCCGGATATAAAGTCGGCCTACTATGCGCGCCCTACCCTTACCGCCAGTTGCAGGCAGATGTATCAGAATGGAGTGTCAATCGGCCGATTGTTGCACATCGACCGTCAAGCAGTCGGGTTCAGACATCTCGTGCCGTTCGCTTTCGTATCGTCATTAGCGATTTGCCTTATAGCCGCTCTGTTCACCCGCTTAGCATTATACCTGCTGGCCGCAATATTGGCCGCCTATGCCGCCGCCGCTCTGGCAGCCGACATCAGCGCCTGCAGAAAATACGGAAGCCGCTTCTTCTTCCTACTGCCCGTATTGTTTTTCTGCGTGCATGTCAGCTACGGTGCAGGAACGATTGCCGGCATCTCAGGAAAAAAACATTGAAAAGTAACCCCTACAATCAGAAACAGATATATGAACACAAAACTAAGAAATATCCCTTTCTCGCCTCCTGATATGTCCGAACTGGAGATTCAGGAAGTGTCGGAAGCCTTGCGCTCAGGCTGGATTACCACGGGGCCGCGAACCAAAGAATTGGAAAAGCAGATTGCCGCATTCTGCCATACAGACAAGGCAGTGTGCCTGAATTCGGCAACCGCCTGCATGGAGATGGCACTGCGCATCCTGGGTGTCGGTCCGGGCGATGAGATCATCGTACCCGCATATACCTACACTGCCACCGCCAGCGTTGTAGCACATGTGGGAGCCACCATTGTGATGGTTGATTCGCAGAAAGACAGCGTGGAAATGGACTATGACAAGATGGCCGATGCCATAACCGAGCGGACAAAAGTAATCATACCCGTTGACCTCGGCGGCATCGTATGCGACTACGACAAGATATTTTCCGTTGTCGAATCCAAGCGGGCACTGTTCCGGCCTGCCAATGACACACAACGAGGCTTCAACCGCATCATCGTCCTTGCCGATGCAGCACATGCCTTCGGGGCACAATGGCACAACCGGATGTGCGGAGAGATTGCCGATTTCACCAGTTTCTCATTCCACGCCGTGAAGAACTTCACCACCGCCGAGGGCGGAGCTTTGACGTGGAGAAGCCGAGCGGAAATTGACAATGAATACATTTACAAGCAACTGCAACTTCTCTCACTGCACGGTCAGAACAAAGATGCCCTCGCCAAGACCAAACTCGGGGCGTGGGAATATGATATCATTGCCCCCTACTACAAATGCAACATGACCGACATCATGGCGGGTATCGGCCTTGCCCAGATGAAACGTTATCCGGCATTGCTGGAGCGGAGGAAAACCATCATCGAGCGCTACGACAAAGCTTTCCTGCCGCTCGGAGTCAAACTGCTGAATCATTACGGCCCGCACCATCGAAGCACAGGCCATCTCTATATCATACGCCTTGACGGGCATGATACCGACTTCCGCAACCGCCTGATTGAGCAGATGGCAGAGCAAGGTATCGCCTGCAATGTCCACTACAAGCCTCTCCCCATGATGACCGCATACAAAGCGCTCGGATTCGATATTGCAAACTTCCCTAATGCCTACAATCTCTATCACAACGCCGTTACACTGCCGTTGCATACGCGTCTGACCGACGAGGATGTCGAATATATCATTGACCGCTTTACGGATATTATGAGCCGATGAAACGTTTGTGCGACATATTGTTCAGCGGCATCGGGCTACTTTGTCTGGCCCCCCTCTTTGCGGTTATCGCATTGTGGATTAAATGCGACTCACCCGGGCCCGTTTTCTATCGGCAGACACGAGTCGGGCGTGGAAACAAACCGTTCAGCCTCTACAAGTTCCGTTCAATGAGACCGGATGCCGACAAGGCGGGATTGCTCACCGTCGGCGAGCACGACAACCGTGTGACGAAGTCGGGATTTTTCATCAGGAAATACAAACTGGATGAGTTTCCGCAGCTCATAAACGTATTCATCGGTGACATGTCTCTTGTCGGCCCCAGACCTGAAGTCAGAAAATACGTTGATATGTACACGCCTGCGCAGTTGCATGTCCTTGATGTCAGACCCGGCATTACCGATGCCGCTTCCATTAAATACCGCAACGAAAACGATTTGCTGGCCAAAGCCGACAAGCCCGAACAATACTACATTGATGTTATTATGCAGGACAAACTGCGCATCAATCTCGAATATGTCAAGCATCATACGCTCTTCGGTGATTTACGCCTCATCCTCTCCACTTTCCACGCCGTCCTCATGCACTGATGCCGCAACCGCCCCACCAACATTCTGACATAACGTCAAACCTCCACAATACATCCCACTACTATGGCATTCTTCGGTCTATTCGGAAAAGAAAAAGAAAAGAAAGAAACGCTCGACAAAGGACTTGAAAAGACCAAAGAGAGCGTGCTCGGAAAAATCTCACGAGCCATCATCGGCAAATCCACCGTCGATGACGATGTGCTCGACAACCTGGAAGAAGCACTTGTCACCTCCGATGTCGGAGTTGACACCACCCTCGCCATCATCGAGCGTATCCGCCAGCGCGTCGCACGCGACAAATATGTAGGCACCGCTGAACTCAACCGCATCCTACGGGAAGAAACCGCCGCACTACTCCTTGAGAATAACACCGGCGCCCCTACCGACTTCGCCGACCCGCTACCGGCCAAACCCTACGTCATCATGGTCGTCGGAGTCAACGGAGTGGGCAAAACCACAACTATCGGCAAACTCGCCTGGCAATACAAGCAGGCAGGAAAGAAGGTCTTCCTCGGAGCAGCCGACACCTTCCGCGCCGCCGCCATTGAGCAACTCTCCATCTG
This sequence comes from Paludibacteraceae bacterium, assembly GCA_017464025.1. GTDB lineage: Bacteria > Bacteroidota > Bacteroidia > Bacteroidales > Paludibacteraceae > Colicola. The sequence goes on from JAFUEI010000041.1 coordinate 25,773, forward strand.
GGGCGAGCGCGTCGGAGTGCCCGTCATCAAACAGCAAATGGGGAGCGACCCCGCATCTGTCGCATACGACACCCTCCAATCCGCCGTCGCCAACGATGCCGATGTCGTGCTCATTGACACTGCCGGAAGGTTGCATAACAAAATCAACCTCATGAACGAACTCACCAAGATACACAACGTCATGCAAAAGGTTGTCCCCGATGCACCACATGACGTCATGCTCGTCCTCGACGGCTCTACCGGGCAGAATGCCTTTGAGCAAGCGCGACAATTTACCAAAGCCACACGCGTAACCTCACTTGCCGTCACCAAACTCGATGGAACGGCCAAAGGAGGTGTCGTCATCGGTATCAGCGACCAGTTCAAAATTCCGGTCAGATACATCGGACTTGGCGAGAAAATCACCGACCTCCAGCCTTTCAACCGCGAAGCCTTCGTCAGTTCCCTCCTACCCTTCGACTAAACACAAGCCCCCCAAGGGTGCACCAAAAATATTGTTCCATACACTTGTAGAGCCATTTGACCAAATGGCTCTATTTGTATCTGCAAAAAAAGAGACGTATAACAATGCGTCTCTAACAAGTAAAGGGCTATCGGCCGCTATCTATTATTACATTTTGGCACGCCCTCTGTTGCAATATCTCATCTGCGGCTGCTGCCACCACTACGCGAGCCACCTGATGAAGAAGCGGCACTACGGCCACCGCCACTGCTCATCGAGCTTGCCGACGAGCGCATAGAGGAAGCGGAAGAGGAACGCATCGAAGAACCTGCCGACGAAGACCGCATCGACGATGATGCACTACTGCTGCGCGAGGACGTGCCGTATGAACGACTGCCCGAGCTATAGGAACTGCTCGCGGAAGAGCGGACCGTGGTTCCTGATGAAGAACGGGCTGACGATACCGACGAAGAGCGTGCCGATGATACAGAGGACGCCGAACGCGTGGAAGATGCTACACTGCTGCGCGAGACCGTAGAGGCACTGCGTGAACCCGCCGATGCGCTGTGTGAGGCTGTCCGGCTGCCGCGCGTCACCGTCACACTATTTCCCGCAACTGATGAGCGGGCAGTAGAGGCAGAGCGGGCGGTAGAGGCGGCCGACGAGGCACTCCGACCTGCCGATGCACTGCGCGCACCCTCACTCAGACGGGTGGCCTGCGCTCCGCGCGTATAACTGCTTCCGAAGGTGTTGCCTCCTGCCGACATGCTGCGGGCCGATGCTCCGCTTCCGCCTGTTGCAGCGCCGCGTACGTTGCTCACATCACGGCTCTGACGCATCGATTGCAGGTCGCGGGCGTTGGTCAGATTGCGGCCGTTGTTGCGGGCGGAGAAACTGTTCTGGGGATGCGAAGCCGCATAGTCGTGACGACCCACCGTGCGACTCAGGTCGCGATAACGGTACATGGGCTCAGGACGATAACGATAACTGCAATAGGGATGATAGTGGTGAAAACCGTAGATGTGATGCCAGTAGTCATGCACCACCCAGCAGTTGTAAGAATACCACCATGTAGGATAGTAGCCCCAATACCAGGGTGAGCTCCATACACACCAATAGGGTCCCCAGAACCAGTCATAAATGACAGGACGCGTGATATAGACCGGCTCAATCACATAGTTGGTGCCATATACATACTCGTCACCTACAATCTGCACGGTCACCTGCTCTGTGGCGGGGTCTTTCTCCACCAGAATACTGGCCACATCCTGAAAAATATCCTGCGCCAGCACGGCTTGTATCACCACCAGATGGCTCGTGCCGTCGGTAGTCTCGACCACACGCAGATAGTCCACTATGCCGTCGCCGTTGAGGTCGAGGTTGGAGATGTGCTCCTCTGGGTTGTTGAGTTGCTTCTCAAACTCCTCCAGATTTTTCGCTTCGCCGAAGACGGTAGCCACCGCCTTCAGATCCAGATTCTGGGAGATGTCACCGTTGGTGGCGGTGACGGTTACAGTCTCGTCTGCGCGGGTAGCCGATGCCACCGTCAGCAGCAGACTCATCATCAGTAAGGTCAGACGTGTTTTCATAAGGCTGCAGTTTTAGTAAGGTTTAACATGTATGCTTTCTCGGCGGTCAGCTGACCGCCTCTGTATCAGGAAATACAATTACCGTGCCAAACGCTCCGCCCGTGACGGCAGGTCGGACGCATGCCCCCTCATGTCGGCAGGGCATCACACTAACCGCAATTGATGGTGCATCTTCTCCTTTTTAGTGCGCATATAGCGTTCGTTCCAAGGGTTGGGTTGTATCTCTAACGGCACATTCTCCACTATCTCCAGCCCATAACTCTCCAATCCCACACGTTTGACGGGATTGTTGGTCATCAGACGCAATTTTTGCGCGCCAAGAATGCGAAGTATCTGCGCGCCGACGCCATAGTCGCGTTCGTCGGCATCAAAGCCCAGATGGATATTGGCCTCCACTGTATCCTCGCCCTGTTCCTGGAGTTTGTAAGCGCGTATCTTATTCATGAGTCCGATGCCGCGGCCCTCCTGATTCATATACACCAATATGCCCTTTCCTTCCTGCTCGATGAGCTGCATGGCCTTGTGCAACTGCTCGCCGCACTCACAGCGCATGGAGCCAAAGATGTCACCCGTCATGCACGATGAGTGCACGCGGCAGAGCACGGGCTCGCCGGGCTCCCAGCTACCTTTTACAAGAGCGATATGCTCCAAACCGTTGCTCAACTGGCGGAAAGGCGTCAGCATGAAGTCACCATAAGCAGTGGGCAGATGCACGGTCTCGCCCTTCTCCACTAATGATTCGGTACGCAGACGATAGGCAATCAAGTCTTTGATGGACACCAGTTTGAGATTATACTCGCGGGCCACTTCCTCCAACTGCGGCAGACGGGCCATCGTGCCATCTTCGTTCATGATTTCTATCAAGGCGGCGGCAGGCGTAAGCCCCGCCAGACGGCAGAGATCGATGGAAGCCTCGGTATGCCCCGCACGACGGAGCACGCCACGGCTCCTGGCATAGAGCGGGTTGATGTGCCCGGGGCGGCCGAAAGTCTGCGGAGTGCTTGCAGGGTCTGCCAATGCGCGGATTGTGGCGGCACGGTCGGCTGTTGAAACGCCAGTGGTGCAGCCTTCTAATTTGTCCACCGTCACCGTAAAGGGAGTGCCTAGCATGGAGGTGTTTTCCTCCACCTGATGCGTCAGCCCGAGCTCCTTGCAACGCTCTTCTGGCAGCGGGGCACAAAGCACGCCGCGCCCGTGCTTGAGCATGAAGTTCACCTTCTCGGGCGTTATCTTCTCGGCGGCAATGATGAAATCGCCTTCGTTTTCACGATCCTCATCGTCCACCACTATCACAAACTTGCCTTCACGGAAGTCGTGGATTGCTTCTTCTATCGTATTCATAATCGTGTTATTGCTTTTTCAGTAGTTCGTCGGTGCTGCCGAAACGGTAGGCTAATGTCCCGCCTACGGCAGCCATCATATAGCCGGGCTTGGGCTCCGCATCGTTGTTGGCATCTACAATGATGTATTTCACGCCTTTGTATTCCGTCACCTCACGACTATGGTCGTGCCCGCTCACATACCAATCCACGCCGTAACGGCTGAGGAGCGAAGTAATCTCGTAGGTTTCCTCCAGCACGTAGTTGCTGGTATGGCCCTGAGACCCGTCGCGTTTGAACATGTGCGTATGCGTAAAGACAATCGTGTGGCGAAAACCTTCTTCCTGCTTCTGCGCAAGCAGTGCACGCAGCCAGGCCAGCTGTTTCACACCCAAGGTGCCATCGCTGGAGTCAAGGCAAATATACAGGTCACGAGCAGAAGGTGTAGTAACCGTAAAGAAATAGGTGGACGTACCGAAATACTGCTTGAAGACGCTCCATTGCCCGAAGTAGATGTCATGGTTTCCGGCCGTGGCATACCAAGGTACGAAACTCTCGCGCAGAGCACGGATGCCTTCCCAGAAATGCGGATAGTTGTTCTGCGCATTGACCATATCGCCCAGCAGCAACACCATATCGGCCTTGGCGGCAGCCTCCTTTGCAAAAGCGGCCGTGGTGCGCCATGTTGTATCCACATGGAAGTCAGTACCTACATATATGGTATATTCGTCATTTGGCATCGTCAGGTCGGGATAACGCGAAGGCACGGAATCGTTGTAAGCCATTGACTCTTCAAAACGCTGGTCGTTGCGCGGACTGGAACCGTTGAACATACCGCCCAAATCAAGATTGGGAAACAGACTGCACGAAGCAAGCAGCAGAATCGGCAGAAGCATGATTGTCTTTTTCATAAGCGGCACCAATTTAGAAATTATAGGCTACGCCTGCACGCACGGTAGCGCCGTAGAACGAAGCATTCAGGTGAAACATTCCCGTAGGCTTGCACTGGGCCTCCAGCAGCACACTCAACCGCTCTGTCGGATTGTAGCGCCCGCCCAGCATAAACAAGGGCTGCCAGATACGCTCTATCTGGAAATCGTCGTAGTTGGCTATCCTCATGGAGAGATTCCACGGCGACGACTGCGGGCGGACAAACACCTCCACATTATATATAACTCCAAGCGGCTCCGTCACCATCTCGTCCTCCGAATGCCAGTCGCGGTTGAAATCGCTCATCAGACGCGTAAAAAGCCCCACGTGCACATCCACATAGTCCATCCGATAACCCAAACCGAGCGATGCCGCAAAATCATGCATCCGGTCGCGCACCACCGCCTTGTAGAGCAGACGCGTGTCCAAATACATCTCGCCTACCGGCACAGGAAACTTGGGGCGAAGGTCGGCGCTGACAGTATAGATATTAGCCGTAGAGGCCTGCACGCCAGCATCCAATTCGAAATACGGATTGAGCGGCACGCGTGTCAACACATCAAAGTTGGCAAAATGCCCATACGTGTAGTTGTAGGAATACTCGGCATAGGCCTTCAGCGTCACAGGGCCTACAGGCGTCTGCGCCCTCACAACCAATGAACCGGCAAGTGCCAGAACAAGAAGTAGCTCCTTTTTCATGAAAAAAGAGCGGATACTATTGATATCCGCTCTTTGGAGCCACTGGCCGGACTCGAACCGGCGACCCACGCATTACGAATGCGTTGCTCTACCAACTGAGCCACAGTGGCGGCATTGCTCTTAAAGCGGGTGCAAAAGTACTGCAAAGTTTTGACATGTGCAAGAGGTTTGGCATTTTTTTTGTACCTTTGCCGCCGAAATACGACCTGAGACATTTTCCTGCCATACTCACGATTCTGTTTCTGAGCCTTTCAGCTACAGCACAAGCCACTATTCAATACGAGACCTGCGTGCTTGACGAAAGCGTAAAGACTCTCCGTCTCCGCTACGACGGCACTGAACAACCCGAGCGCCCTATACTCACACTGGGCGGCAGCGAAGTGCTGGAAATTTCGTTTGACCAACTCAGCCACAGCCTCCGCCAC
>JAFUEI010000042.1 GCA_017464025.1 Paludibacteraceae bacterium
GACACGATTGATGACGTTATTATCGCACAAATACAATATAAAATCAACAGAAGACCAAGAGAAAAACTCAACTTTATGACACCACAGGATTGCTTCTTCAAACATTTTTACTAATTTTGCACTTTGATGTTGAACCTGCCTGAGCGTGCAAAATTACAAATAATTTGTGTATTCACAAAAAAGGCCTTAACTTTGCACGCTATAAGAAAACTCAATCACTATGAGAGACAGAATAGAAGAACTGCAGAAGCAGGTACAAGAAATGCAAGTGCAGAATGCCGAGGAGCTGGAGGCCATGCGCATCCGCTATTTGAGCAAGAAAGGCGAGATTACCGCTCTATTCAGCGAATTCCGCAATGTTGCGGCCGACCAGAAACGCGAGCTCGGGCAACAATTGAACCAGTTGAAACAGACTGCCGAAGCGAAGTTGAACGAACTGAAAGAACAGTATGAGGCGGCAAGAGAGCAAGCAGACAAGCAGGACCTTACCCGTACACCCGACCCCATTGCACTTGGGACGCGTCATCCTCTGTCTCTTGTAAAAGAAGAAATTATTGACATCTTCTCCCGTATAGGCTTCACCGTGGAGGAAGGTCCCGAAGTGGAGGACGACCGGCACGTATTCGGCATGCTGAACTTCGCCCCCGAGCATCCCGCCCGCGACATGCAGGACACCTTCTTTGTAGAAAAAGAAGAAGGCGTACAGAAACCGGACGATATTCTGCTGCGCACGCACACGAGCAGTGTACAAACCCGTGTAATGACCCGTCAGCAACCTCCTATCCGCGTACTCTGCCCCGGCCGCGTCTATCGGAACGAAGCGATTTCCGCCCGTGCACATTGCTTCTTCCACCAAGTGGAAGGCCTGTATATAGACAAGAACGTCAGCTTTGCCGACTTGAGACAGGCTCTGCTCTATTTTGCCAAAGAGATGTTCGGTCCGGACACCAAGATACGCCTGCGCCCGAGTTATTTCCCCTTCACCGAACCGAGTGCGGAAATGGATATATCCTGCAACATCTGCGGCGGCAAGGGCTGCGGCTTCTGCAAACAGACCGGCTGGGTGGAGATACTGGGCTGCGGCATGGTGGACCCAAACGTACTGGAAAGCTGCGGCATTGACAGCAAAGAATACAGCGGCTATGCCTTTGGTATGGGCGTAGAGCGTATCACCAACCTCAAATACCGCGTAAAAGACCTGCGTCTCTTCTCGGAAAACGATGTGCGCTTCCTTCAGCAGTTTGAGGCCTGCTAAGGAAAGAGACACTACAAACATGCTTTGGGGAGCATAGCACCCCAAAGCACCCAACCGAGAAAATTGGTAAACTTCAGACAAATTCTTCACACGGGCTTCTCATTACGAACACCCTATCTTCTCATAGTGGCAGGTTGAACTAACGTGTTATAAATGAGGAAGAAGAATTTTTACCAATAAGCACTGCTCTGACAATCAGGGCAGTGCTTGTTTTTTAGAGTCAGCAAGACAAGTCGTCAGTGCTGAACTGCCAGGCGGTCCTCTCTCCTTTTGAGCGGCTCTGTATTTTTGTAAAGGACATCAGTTGCGGATATGAGGAATTATTCGTAACTTTGCACGCTAAAGAAACCAATCATTCCGATTCGTTCGGAATACTCATATCAACCATTATGAAACGTACTGAAATAAGCGAAGCCCTGCTCCGTACCGACTACGGAGCAACCATCAACGTAAAAGGCTGGGTAAGAAGCCGTCGCGGCAACAAGAACGTAAGTTTTATTGCTCTGAATGACGGCTCGACCATCAAGAACATACAGGTAGTGGCAGATGCCACCCGCTTCAGCGACGAGGACCTGAAACCCATAACCACCGGCGCCTGCCTGAACGTGACGGGCATCCTGACAGAGTCGATGGGGAAAGGTCAGACCGTGGAGATACAAGCGACAGAGATAGAGGTGTACGGCACCGCCGACCCGCTGACCTATCCGTTGCAGAAGAAAGGTCACTCGATGGAATATCTGCGCGAGATAGCCCACCTGCGTCCGCGCACCAATACGTTCGGAGCCGTATTCCGTCTGCGCCACCATATGGCGATGGCCATCCATACCTATTTTCATGAGCACGGCTACTTCTATTTTCACACCCCGCTGATTACGGCCAGCGACTGTGAAGGTGCCGGTCAGATGTTCCAAGTGACAACCAAGAACCTCTATAACCTGAAGAAAGACAAGGACGGGCAGATAGACTACTCTGACGACTTCTTCGGTAAGATGACGGCCCTGACCGTAAGCGGTCAGTTGGAGGGCGAATTGGGAGCCATGGCATTGGGCAAGATTTACACATTCGGCCCCACATTCCGTGCAGAGAACAGCAACACTCCGCGCCATTTAGCCGAGTTCTGGATGATAGAGCCCGAGGTAGCTTTCATCCAGAAAGAAGAACTGATGGACCTGGAGGAGGACTTCCTGAAATACTGCGTGCGCTGGGCATTGGAGAAATGCAGCGACGACCTGCAGTTCCTCAACGACATGTTTGACAAGACGCTCATCGACCGTCTGAAGAGCGTAGTTGACACCGAGTTCGTACGACTCCCTTATACAGAAGGCATCAACATTCTTCAGGAGGCTATCCGGAACGGGCACAAGTTTGAGTTCCCCTGTAACTGGGGGGACGATTTGGCATCGGAACACGAGCGGTATCTTGTGGAAGAGCACTTCGGCAAACCCGTTATCATGACGGATTATCCGAAAGAGATAAAGGCCTTCTACATGAAGCTGAACGAAGACGGGAAAACCGTGCAAGGCACAGACGTATTGTTCCCTGCCATCGGCGAGATAATAGGCGGTTCGGTTCGCGAAGAGAACTACGACAAACTGATGGGAGAGATAGAGCGCCGGCAGATACCGATGAAGGATATGTGGTGGTATCTGGACACTCGCCGCTACGGAAGTGCTCCTCACGCCGGCTTCGGCCTCGGTTTTGAACGGCTGATGCTATTCGTGACCGGCATGCAGAACATCCGCGACGTGATACCCTTCCCGCGGACACCGAAGACGGCAGAGTTCTAAAAGCAGATCGGCATTTGTCATAAGCAGAAAAACACAAAATAACCCAATACTCACAAAAACACAGACACAACATGCGTAGAATCTACACTACCCTGTTTGCTATTGTTTTGGCGTTCTGTGCATTTGCGCAGACAAGCCTGAAAGGCATCATCGCCGCAGAAGACGGCGGAGGTGCCATTGCAGGGGCCAAGATTACTTTGGCCAACCAGAACATCTCTACCACTACAAATGCAAGTGGCGAATTCACCCTCATCTATCTGGAACCGATGGATGAGGAAGTATTCATCGAAGCCCAAGGCTATGTAAGCATCGTCCGCCTTGTGAATCTGCGTGCGAACGAGCAGAACGACCTTGGGGAAGTACTACTTCAGGCTGATATTCAAAAGGAGATAGAGGACGAAGTGGTGCTTCAACTCTCCGAGATGGACCTGAATGACGACGAAGGCAAAGGCCAGTCGATGTCGTCAGGTTCCAACGCCTCGACCGACGTATTCAATGCGAACACCAGTTATGCATGGTCCACCGTCCGTTACCGCCAGCGCGGCTATGATCAAACGGCCGAGCAGACCTACATCAACGGCATCAATTTCAACAGTCAGGAGCGCGGCAACTTCAACTACTCGATGCTGGGCGGCCTGAATGACGCAAGCCGCAACAAGGACGAGGTGAACAGCATGGAAGCCAGCGGCTTCACATACGGCGGTTGGGGAAAGTCCACCAACATCATGATGGATGCGACGCGCTATGCCCAAGGCTTCAAGGCCGGTCTGTCGGGAACGAACCGCAACTACAAAGGGCGCGTATATCTGACTTATGCAAGCGGTTTGCTGCAGAACGGCTGGGCGTTTGTAGGTTCTGTAGCCTGGCGCTATTCTCCTTACATTAACATGAAGGGTATTATTGGCGAAGGCCAGGACTACAACTCATTAGGTTACTTCTTCTCCGCCCAGCGGAAATGGGGGAACGAACATAGTCTCTCGCTCATCACTTTCGGAGCTCCGACCCAGCGTTCGCAATCGGCAGCCGTGACCCAGGAAGTGTATGACCTGACGGGAAGCATATACTACAATCCCTATTGGGGCTATCAGGACGGGAAGATGCGTAACTCGCGCGTCGTAAAAGCCTTTGACCCGACCGCCATAGCCAGCTACGAATGGAAGATAACGGACGAGCAGACTCTGAAAGCCGGCATCGGCTACCACTACAGCCTGTACAGCAACTCGGCCCTGACGTTCTACAACGCCCCCGACCCGCGTCCGGACTACTACCGCAACCTGCCATCGTTCCTCATGGACGGTCAACTTGACCGCAACGGCAACTATATAGACAAGACCTTTACCGGCAGCCAAGGTTCCGGGAACTGGGACGGGCGCTCATTAGGCACCGGCACCGAATATGCCGACGGCAGGTACATCGGCCCGACCGTGGATGCCGCCACTTATGAAAGCCTCAGAAGTCTCTGGACCAGCCGTGATGACGCCACAACCCAGATAAACTGGAACAACCTGTATGCCGCCAACTACGCCAACAACGAGGTATCGCCGACCAGTTCGGCCAAATACATGCTGGAGCGCCGCCATAACGACATTCAGGAAGGAATGGCGAACATCAATTACCAGAACTCGGAATATGAGCATCTGAAAATAACAGCCGGTCTGGAAGGCAAGATTTCGCAGGGCATCCACTACAAGACCGTTGACGACCTGTTAGGAGCCAACCAATGGATAGACGTGGATCCGTTTGCCGACCGCGACATGAAAGAGCTGGCATCGAATATCGGTCTAACTCAAACCGAGATAGAACTGGTGAAACAGAACGACATCAACAACTTGTACAAGAACGTCAAGAAAGGCGACCGCTTCGGCTATGACTACCGCATCAACATGACGAAAGTGTCAGCCTGGGCACAGAACGAATGGAACTTCAACGAAGTGGACTTCTACTACGCCCTGAAGGTAACCTACTCGGGAATGAGCCGCACCAGCAACATGATAAACGGCCGCGCATGGTATTTGGCCTCGCTGATACCGACTCAAGCCATCTATTATTTAGGCCCGAACGCCAACGCTATCATGGCCGGTACACAGAAAACGATGCAAGGCTATACCTATCACTTCATCGACCCATCGTTCAAGATAGGTGCCACCTATAAGATAAACGGCAGGAACCGCCTGAAGCTGAATGCGATGGCGGAGACGGCCGCCCCGTTAGCCCGCGATGCCTACATTTCGCCTCGCGTACATGACGTAGTTATCAACACGATGTACGACCACGCCAATGCCAAGAGCCTGAGCGACTATTATGCCGCTTCGCAAAAGACGGCAGGCGCCGACCTGACATACGAGTTCAACTACCCGATAGTACGCGGCCGTATAACCGCCTATTTCACCCAGTTCTGGAACGGAACGGAGCTGAACGGCTATTACGACGACGAGGCACGCACGTTCGTAAACCAATCGATTACCGGTATCAACCGCCGCCACATGGGCGTGGAGGCCGCAGCCGCCTTCAAATTAGGGAACTACTTCACCCTGACCCCGATGGTGGCCGTAGGCGACTACCGCTACACCTCGAACGCCTACTCCGTCACCTCTGCCGAGAACGGCATGGCCTTGGCGGAAGACAAGAACGGCGTATCTTACGTATTGAGCGACAGCGTGCTGATAAACGGTCTGCGCGTAGCCAGCGGCCCGCAGGTGAACGCCTCCCTGAAGCTTAGCTTCTTCCACCCGAAGATGTGGTTTGCCGCTATTACCGTCTCATATTTCGACTGGAACTTCCTGGACTACGCACCTTCCCGCCGCATGAAAGGCCTGTACACAGGCACGCGTGCTGACGGTTCGGAAGTGAACGGCTCGTATGCGAAACCCAATCCGTCGAACGCCTCGTTCACCGCCTTGAGCGGCGAGACCGATGCCTACGGGATACCGGAACTCATTGCTCCGTACAACGTGCTGGCTGCCCAGGAGAGTCTGGTGGATCCGAACATCTGGAACCGTATCATGATTGACGCCTCGGTGGGCAAACTGATATATCTGCCCAAACGCCAGTCATTGAGCATCAACCTGTCGGTAAGCAACCTGACGAACAACACGCACATGAAGACCGGCGGCTATCAGCAGGCCCGTCTGCCACGGTCGTCGGTTCAGAAGACCCAGGATCCGGAGCAATCGGCCATCACGAGCAACGTGTGGAAGTTCCCTGCCAAATACTATTACGCATGGGGTGTGAACTTCTTCCTGAACGTAACCTACAAATTCTAACCACCAACACACAGTCCATATGAAAAAGTATGCTATAATCCTTGCAGCCGCCACCCTTACGTTGGCCGCCTGCACCCCCAATGCTCCCACCCAAGAAAGCATCTATCTGACAGAGGCGGAGGCTGATGAACAGATAAAGGCAGATGGCGGGACACTATACACACTGGACGACTTTGTGAGTACCTACATGACAACGTACGGTGTCATCTTCCCCGTACGCGAACGCTCGTACACCTACAACAGCGGCTATCAGGTTGACCCGACAGACTATACGAAGAACAACCGCGGCTGGTTCTCGATTGACACGATACCGTCAACGGGTCCCGGCATCTATATCCGCGGACGCGTTGTGACAGAAGACTACGACGGCAACTTCTACAAATCGCTGGTGATACAGCAGATTGTTGACGGTCAGCAGCAAGCGCTCCGTCTGTCGGTTGACATCAGCAATGCCGGCGGCCAATATGCTCTCGGACAAATGATACAGATTCGCGTAAACGGACTGAGCATCGGCAAATATGCCAATGAGCCGCAACTATGCGTACCGAACTACAACGACAATGTGTATGCTTACAAGTCAAGCGAGAAAGTGGGCTGGGCTCCCGGCCGTATTCCCGCCGGCATCTTCAACAAGGCGACCCGTCTGATAGGCAAACCGGATGTATCGGCTATCCAATATGACGACCTGACCATCAGCGACATATTGAGCACGCCTGCCAACGATGCCGATTACCACAAAATGGACGGGCGACTGGTACGCATCAAAGATGTGCATTTTGCCCAAAAGGCAGGCTCGACAATTCCCGGTATGTATGAAGATTACGGCACAGCAACGGGTTGCAGCAACGGGAATCCGGATACCGACAAAAACTCATGCGTGTTTGCCCCCTACACCGAGAACCAAGGCTACCCTCAAGGCCGCATCATTGACGATGGTACGGGCCAAACTCTGGTCAGCACCAGCGAGTATGCCAAGTTTGCCCACATTGTTCTACCAACTGCCGATTATGAGGGCACGATTGTAGGTATTTTGGGACACTATACTGACAACGGTCGGAATGACCCCGACAGTTGGGACTGGAGCATCACCCTGCGCTCACGATACGACCTCATCGGCATGACGAATGAAGAGGGGAATACGTGGGAAATGAAAGAATACGGAGAATAAACGCGACACAGCACAAAAGGGGGCGGCCACGTGCCGTCCCCTTCCTTATAGAACAATGCTTTTGATAGATATTCTCATCTTGCTCCCTGTGGTTTATGGCCTGGTGCGCGGACTGATGCGCGGACTAGTGCAGGAACTGACCGCGATTGTAGCCTTAATAGCAGCCTGGCTATGCGCCCGTCAGTGGGCTCCTGCCATGTCCGTACAACTGACCGAATATGTCACCTGGGATGCAAGTATCTGCCAAGCGGTCAGCTATCTGGCTCTTTTCTTTGTGATTGCACTCGGGCTGAACCTTGCCGGACGTCTCTTCAGCCGCCTGCTGCGAGCCATACAATTAGGAGGCATCAACCGGCTGTTGGGCGGACTGTTCGGTGCACTCAAATGGCTGCTGCTTGTATCTGTTGTTCTGAATGGCATTGACCTACTGGACAATCATTTCCACTTCATCAAACCCGAGCAAAAAGAAGAATCGTTTGCCTACGAACCCGTGAAGCAGATAGCAACCATTGCATGGACGGAAATAAAGGGAGGGGAAGAATAAGAAAAACTCTATGCACATAGTTTATTTGTCCATAGGAAGCAATTTAGGCAATCGCGAGGAGAACTTGAGAAGGGCCGTGCGTATGATTGGCCAACGTGCGGGGCGTGTGACCAGTCAGTCATCGGTGTACAAATCCAAGGCCTGGGGGTTTGAGTCGGTTCATCGCTTCGCCAATATTGCCATCAGAATAGAGACCGGATTGTCTCCATTAGACCTGCTGCATACCACCCAGCAGATAGAACTCGACATGGGTCGCACCGGGAAAACCGTCAACGGGCAATACCAGGATCGCATTATTGACATTGATATCCTGCTCTATGACAAGCAGCAAGTAAACCTGCCGGAGCTACGCATCCCCCACCCTCTCATGCAGTTGCGTGACTTCGTAATGATTCCCCTACAGGAAATTCTGGAAAAATAGGGAACGCCCTTGCACAATTCAGAAAATAGCATTACCTTTGCACCCGCATTTGAGAAAATGCTATATGGTGGTTATAGCTCAGTTGGCAGAGCATCGGATTGTGGTTCCGAGTGTCGTGGGGAGCTTAAGACGAAAACTTTAATCCGTTGTAACTGAATAAGTTACGGCGGATTTTCGGTTAAAGTGTCCCGAAAATGTCCCGAAAATTTGATTAAAAAATTCGGGCAAAAAAACGAGCAAAAGCACTAAAAATATCTGGCATCGTAACTCTGTTTTCAGCAAAGAAAATGGAGAAAAAAAAATGTCAACTCTTAGTCAATTTTCACCGCTCTTTACGGGCTATGCCCCAGCGGTAGTGAAACACATTGCGACCGGATGGTTTATTGAGTATTACGTAACCAATCCTTTCACCCAAACTTTAGAGCGTCGCAAGTTCCGGTTAAACAATCTGCGCAAGCGTTGTCGCACTGCAATGGAGTTCAAAGTGCAGGCGAACACTATCTGTAGCCAACTCAATGTGAAGCTGGCTAACGGATGGAATCCTTTTAACGAGGATGTCAAAACGGAGAACCCCGGCGCAGTACCTATTAAGATTGTTTACGAGCAGTATTTCCGTGACGTGGAAAAAGACCTCCGTCCTGATACCCTACGCGGCTATAAGGCATTCAGCCGTAGGCTTCTTGAGTGGTGTGACAAGAGAAGCCCGGATATGCTACTAAAGGACTTCTCGGATGTAATGGCTGTCCGCTATTTGGACGAGCAGCGCCAAAAGAACAATTGGGTAAATGCCACCTTTAACAATAACCTTGTGAGCGCCCAAGCATTCTTTACTTGGTGTGTGAAGAAGAAGTTCATCGAGAAGAACCCATTCTACGGCATTTCCAAGAAGAAGAAAGAAGCCAAGAAGCGTACCGTAATTAACGCAGACGCACGTGCTATCATGCGTGAATGGTTTATGAATAATAA
>JAFUEI010000043.1 GCA_017464025.1 Paludibacteraceae bacterium
TCAACCCGTTGCCCACAAAGGCAAACACGTCGAATACGCGCCATGACGTGCCCAGCAGGTCGTTGAGCATATTGGTCAGAAACCACGCATACTTGAAGTAGCACAGCAGCCCGAGGTCAATCACTAAGCTCACCACCATCAACGCCCGTGCACCCGCCTCTCTTCGCTCACCCGCATTGCGGAGCCGGTATATCCCTTTTGCCAGCAGCCAGTCGGAGAGTGTGACAAAGAGCAGGATGAGCAGAGCCAAACCGCTGGTCTTGTAATAGAAAAACCAGCTGGCAAAGAGCAGGAAGGTATTGCGCAGCAAGCGCTTGCTGTGCACCAGACTGAACACGGCATACACCAAGGCGAAGAAGGCCCAGAAGTAAAACTGCGTGAAGATCAGGGGGCTGCCCGGGTCGTAGGCAAAAATATGTTGCAATGTGTCAGTCATTCCCGGTAAGCAGCGTGTCGGCGGCAGCCTGCGAGTCGGCCTCCTCCCTGAGGCGTTTGAGTTGCCGCTCCGTATCGCGGCGGAAATCGTAGTATTCGTAGCCTAACAACAAGGCGCGGCTGAGCATGGCACCGGCCTCGTCGGCACCGCGGTGCATAAAGTGGATGTAGTCGGCCGCTGCCAGACCGGCCTGCACCCAGCGCTGCATACTGCCGGTGCCACCCATCGACTCAAACAGGCTCCAGTAGGCCATACCCTGGGCATTGACCGTTTCCGCTAAACGGCGGTCTATCTCGGGCAACATCGGATAGGTCTGCATCTGCCCGTCGATACGCATTGTCATATCGCTCGGTCCTATGAAGAGGAAGACGGCCCCGGGGGCACAGCGCTGCATGAAAGCCAGCTGGGGCTGCAACCGCTTCAGATAGGTCTCCAGACTACGTCTGTTTTTCATATACGGCACGGCATTGCCGCTGTATTGCAGAATCACCAGCCGCGTGTTGCTCCTGCTGAACCACAAGCCTAATTGCGCGGCATCCATGTCGGTGAAGAGCGTGCCGGCGCAGCCGCGCATCGGCATATTGTCAACGCTCACACCCGTGTTGTTATCTACCGCCATGGCATATATCTCGCCCTTGCCAGCCAGCGTGAGCGACAGATTCGTCGTGCTGTCGGGCAGGCTCAGCGTAGTCAGCTGCATGGCCGCCCCGTCGGGCTGCACGGTCTGCTCGCCGTAGCGTGTGCGGATAGTGAGGGGGGTCTCGCTGCGGGAGAGCAGCGTCAGCCGGTTGAAGAAGCGCTCGGTGGGCATGCTGCAGCCGCTTTCGCGCGAGCGCACGCTGACGCTGCCCGTGCCGTCAAGCAGGCTGACCTGCCCCATCGGGCCGTAGCGTTTCGAGTCGCGGCGGTGCATGTTTTTGGTGCCGAAGACGGTGTAGCGCACCGGCTGGGGCTGCGTATGCTGGCTCATGGTGCGCGTCGGCACTGCCTGCCAATAAGGAAGCAGACCCGGGCCGCCGCCGCCGAAGCGTTGCTGCAAGGTGCGCCGCAGCGTCATCGTCATGCGGTCTTCCTCTATCTGCGAGTCGCCGTAATGGGCGATGCGCACCGGCGTTGCGGCAGCGTCATCAAGCGCCGCATACAGCGGGTCGAAATAGTCGTATCGCAACACGGTGTCGCGCCTGACCGTCACAAGGGCAGAGTCGGCTGCAACGGCGACGGTATCCTGCCGCTCCACCACCCTGTGCGGCCAGCGGATGCGGGCGGGGTTGCGGCTGAAATAGTCAAGATACTCGCCCTCTTCGGCACGGCGCAACTCTTCGGCACGCTGCATGAGCAGTTGCTCAGGCGAGAGGGGGGCCGCAGCGGCAGCCGTATCGGGTGCAGCCGTCAGCTGCTGCCACCGCCCGCGCAGGTCGGGCAGGGAAAAACGGATACCCTGCACCGTAACGCCTTCCCTTGGAAAAAACCATGCGGCCAGGCCGAACAGGCCGCCTGTGCAGAGTATGAATAGCAGAATCTTGTAAGGTTTCATCGCGAGGTCATTTGCGCCAGAGAGCCGGCGAGAAGAGCAGTAGGACAGTAAATATCTCCAGACGGCCGATGAGCATCACCAGCGTCATAAGCCATTTGGCCAGCATCGGGAAGTCGGCATACGTGCCCATCGGGCCGTAGCTGCCGATACTGATGCCCACGTTGCCGATAGCGCTCACCGTGGTGCCTATCGCTTCGTCAAAGTCGATGCCGCAGGCGCAGAAGGCCACCACCGTCACCAGAATCACCATCACGTAAATAATCATGAAGGCCACCACGTTGTTCAGCGTCTGCACCGGCACCGGCTTGCCGTTGAGTTTGACGGGGATGATGGCATTGGGGTGGATGCGGCGCTTGAACTCCGCCTGCCCGTTTTTGAAGATGATGGCCAGCCGCACCCACTTCAGGCCGCCCGATGTGGAGCCCGACGAGGCTCCCGTGAACATCAGGAAGAAGAGCACCACCCACAGCACCACATGCCAGTTCATGTAGTCGGTCACGGCATAGCCGGTAGAGGTGATGGCGGCCGTCACCATGAAGAAGCCGTGGCGGAAAGCCTCCTCTGCACCCGAGGGAGTAAAGTTGCGCTGGCTCAGGAAGAGACCCACCGAGATAAACACCGTGAACACCGCCACCGCACCTAAATACCAATGGGTTTCCTCATCGTGCAGCAGTTTCTCGGGTTTGCGCATCAGTGTATATATCAGCAGCGCAAAGTTGATGCCCGACAGCAGCATGAAGACGCCCACGGTATATTGTATGGCCGGTGAATACTCCATCAGGCTCAGGTTGCGCGTGGAGAAGCCGCCCGTGGCAATGGTGGAAAGCGAATGGCACAGCGCATCGAATCCTTCCATGCCGAAGAGCCACAGCAGCAGGGTCTCCGAGGCGGTAAGTAGTACGTAGAGCCCCCACATGCGCTTGGCCGTGTCGGCAATGCGGGGCGAGAGCTTCTCATAGCTCACCCCCGTCACCTCGGCAGCATAAAGCTGCATGCCGCCCAAGCCGAACATCGGCAGAATAGCGATGCAGAGCACGATGATGCCCAAGCCCCCAAGCCACTGCGTCAGCGCGCGCCACAGCAGCACGCCGTGCGTCATGGCCTCCACATCGGGCAGGATGGTAGCACCCGTGGTGGTGAAGCCCGACATCGTTTCGAAGAAGGCGTCGGTGAAACTGCCGGCAGCCCCTGACAAATAGTAAGGCAGCATGCCGAATAAGGAAAACACAAACCACACTAAAGCCACTATCAGGTAGCCCTCCCGCTCGCCGACATGCTTGTCCGCCCGGCGGCCGATAAGCATAGCTAACAGACCGGCGGAAAACGTCAGGCAGGTGGAGAGCCGGAAGACACGGAAGTCGGGCTCGCCGTAGAGCCAGCTTGCCAGCGTGGGCAGCAGCATAAACACCGCCTCGATGATGAGCAGGGCGCCCATCGTCTTCACCACCAACCGTGTGTTGAATGTGCGTGTCATAGTGTTTCAACTTGCAAAAGTACACCAAATTTTGCAATTACACAAAACCGGCGGCACAATATTTGCACATCCCGCCGAAAAGCACTACTTTTGCAGCGTATTGGAAGCACGGGGTTGTCTGTGTCACACCGCCCCTGCGCCGCTGCCTGCCTATGCGCAAACACCTTCTGCATATTCTCCTCGCCGCCCTGCTGCTGACGGCCTGCCACACGCCGCGGCAGGATGCACGGCGGTTGCAGCGCACCCTGCTGGATCGCCAGCAGAAGGCACTTGCACTAACCGCGCAACTGCAGGAGAGCCTGGCCGGCAATTCGTTTGACTCGGTGTGGAATCTGACCCAGAATGCCGAGCCCGGCATCCTCTTCTATGTGTTTGACCGGCAAGGGATGGTCTATTGGTCAGACAACTGGTTGGCAGGCAGCGAGGTGATACTGCGCCGCTACGACCAGTGGTATTACCACCAGTTCAGCAATGCGCACTGCGTATGCCGCTGGACCCGGGCTCTGCCCTACAATATCCTCACCGTCATCCCCGTAAAATACGCCTACCCCATCCAGACCAAGGAGCTGCACAACACCTTCATCGCCCCCTTCCGTGCTTCCGACCGGCTGCAGGTGCTGCCGCCATCGGCCGCTGTGCCGAAGGGAGAGCCCTTTGCCGTGAAAGACGGCGACGGCCGCACGCTCTTCGCCGTCAGCCGACCCGACACCGTGCCCGAATACCGGCAGGAAAATCTGGCGGAGAGTTTCTCCTACAAAGAGGTGCTCGG
Organism: Paludibacteraceae bacterium; assembly: GCA_017464025.1. Classification (GTDB taxonomy): domain Bacteria; phylum Bacteroidota; class Bacteroidia; order Bacteroidales; family Paludibacteraceae; genus Colicola. Next base: position 4,214 of record JAFUEI010000043.1, read on the forward strand.
CGGAAACACCTACCGCGACAGCGCCCGCAAGATGCGCATCTACACCTTCATGGAGATTGTTCTCTTCTCCCTCGTCTTCATTCTGGGCATCGTGGGGCTGGTGCGCAACCACGGCTTCCGCAACATGCGCCTCGCCACCAAATTCCTGTATATATCGGTGGCACTGCTGCTGTTTGTGTCGGTATATGTATTCTTTGTCAGCACCATGCACGTCAGGCGCCGCCACGAGCGGCAGCAGGAGGAGACCCTGCAGCGCAAGACGCTCTATCTGCAAAAGGCCCTGCAAGACCTTTACTTCTGGAATCTGTCGCTCTCGGAGCGCAATGCCGAGGGCATGAATATCGACCTGCGCGACCTGAGCTACACCTACGAGACCGACATCCACGTATATGACATGCAGGGCAACCTCGTGGGCTCCTCCGCCCCCTTGCTCTTCGAGAAAGGCCTCATCAGCCGCCACATCGCCCCCGAGCCCTTCTTCTCGAAGAAGGCCGACATGCTGCTGCACGAGCGCATCGGCGACCTGGAATATCTGGCGGCCTACACCGGCTTCTACAACGGCAACTACGTGCAGATAGGCTACATCGCCGTGCCGCTCTTCCTGTCATCCGAAGAAGTGGAAGCCGAGGCGGAAAACTTCCTGGCCAAACTGCTGCCGCCCTACCTCATCGTGCTGCTGCTGGCCTTCCTCATCAACTTCTTCTTCTCACGCGGACTCACCCAGCCGCTCTCCGAACTCTCCGAGCGGATGCGCCATTTCCGTATCGGCCAGCCCGGCAACCGCATCAGCTACGACCGCAACGACGAGATGGGGCAACTGGTGACGCGCTACAACGAGATGGTGGAAGAGCTGGAGCGCTCTTCCGAGAAACTGGCCCGCTCCGAGCGCGAAGGAGCATGGCGCACCATGGCACGGCAGATCGCCCATGAAATCAACAACCCGCTGACGCCTATGAAGCTCACCATCCAGCAGTTGCAGCGGGCACGCCGCATGGGCGACGAAGAGCGCTTCAACGAGTATTTCGACAAATCCACCACCCTGCTCATCGAGCAGATAGACAACCTGTCGCGCATCGCACAGTCGTTCTCGCAGTTTGCCAAGATGCCCGAAGTGGTCACCTCGGAGGTGGATATCGCCCAGCGGCTCTTCTCCGTCATCAGTCTTTTCCGCCAAAACAGCGGGCAGGTGCCAATACGCTATATCGGCGCACAGGAGGGGGTCTGCGCACTGGCCGACAGCGAGCAGATAGGGCAGGTGTTCAACAACCTCATCAAAAACGCCCTGCAGGCTATCGAAGGCCGCGAAGGCGGCGACATCATCGTCATGCTCAAGCAGGACGGCCAGACCGTGGAAGTGTCGGTATCCGACAACGGTTGCGGCATACCGCCCGACATACAGGACAAAGTATTCCGCCCCAACTTCACCACCAAAAACACGGGCATGGGGCTCGGACTGGCCATCTCGAAGAATATCGTGGAAGGCTCGGCAGGCACCATCACCTTCGAGACCTCCCCTTCGGGCACCACCTTCTTCGTGAGGCTGCGCTGCCCCGTTTAGCGGAAGAAACCGGCCCACTGATGCCGTGACGTTATTTTGCCTTTTTGTCGGTTTTTCGGCCGGAATACCTTCTTTTGTACAAACGGCCTGCTCCGCAGATATTCCGAAGGCTTGCCGAAGGGTTGCCGAAGCGATACCGAAGGGTTGCGGAATATCATTTTGTCAGCCAAACACCGCATTCACTTTCTTTTTGCGCAGCCGCTTTTGTCGCTTTGTCAGAGAAAAACGGCTCGCGGCTTGCACAATCCAAAGAATTGCCGTAATTTTGCGGGGTAGATAAGGGGAAGAGAAGCGGGAGGACGACAGACCGGACAACCCATCCAAAACATACCAAACAATCTAACAGTATGAACACACAAGCTATCATGCAGCATCTTGCTGCAAAGCATCCCGGCGAAGCAGAATATCTGCAGGCCGTTCAGGAAGTGCTCGAGTCAATCGAGGAAGTGTATAATCAGCACCCTGAGTTCCAGAAGGCGAAAATCATCGAGCGCATGGTGGAACCCGACCGCATCTTCACGTTCCGCGTGACGTGGGTGGACGACAAAGGCGAAGTGCAGACCAACCTCGGTTACCGCGTACAGTTCAACAGCGCCATCGGCCCCTACAAAGGCGGTCTGCGCTTCCACAAGGCAGTTACGCCTTCCATGCTCAAGTTCCTCGGCTTCGAGCAGACCTTCAAAAATGCACTCACCACGCTGCCTATGGGCGGCGCCAAGGGCGGCAGCGACTTCGACCCCGTTGGCAAGTCGGATGCCGAAATCATGCGCTTCTGCCAGGCCTTTATGACCGAACTCTGGCGCTGCATCGGTCCTGACCAGGACATCCCCGCAGGCGACGTAGGCGTAGGCGGCCGCGAGATAGGTTTCCTCAACGGCATGTATCAGAAGCTTGCCCGCGAATATCACACCGGCGTGCTGACCGGCAAGGGCATGACCTGGGGCGGCTCTATCCTCCGTCCTGAGGCTACCGGCTTCGGCGCACTCTATTTCACGCAGCACCTGCTTGACACCGCAGGCAAGACGCTGGTAGGCAAAAAGATTGCCATCTCCGGCTTCGGCAACGTAGCATGGGGTGCCGCCACCAAGGCTACCGAACTCGGCGCCAAGGTGGTTGCCATATCGGGTCCTGACGGCGTATGCGAGATACCGGAAGGCATCACCAAAGAGATGATTGACTACATGCTGGTTATGCGTTCGTCAAACCGCAACAAGGTGCAGGATATGGCCGACAAATTCCCCGGCCAGGCCAAGTTCACCGCCGGCAAGAAAGCATGGTCGGTAGCCTGCGACATCGCTCTGCCTTGCGCCTTCCAGAACGAGCTGTCGGAAGACGATGCCAAAGAGCTCAAGCAAAACGGCTGCTGGTGCTGCTGCGAAGTGAGCAACATGGGCTGCCAGCCCGGCGCCATCCACTATTTCCAGCACAACGGCGTGCTGTTTGCCCCCGGCAAGGCTGTCAACGCCGGCGGCGTAGCCACCTCGGGGCTGGAGATGACGCAGAATGCACAGCACCTCAACTGGACGGCCAAAGAGGTGGACGAGCGGCTGCACCACATCATGCAGTCGATTCACGAGCAGTGCGTAGCCCACGGCACACAGCCCGACGGCACCATTGACTACGTGAAGGGCGCCAACATAGCCGGCTTCATGAAAGTGGCCACCGCTATGCTGGAGCAGGGCATTCTCTAACACAGGGATACGCTACAAACACGATATGGCAGAGATGGTCAGAGGCCGTCTCTGCTTTGTATCCGGCAAGGCCCTGCAAAAAAGGTATTGCATAGTTTCAAAATTTGCAGTAACTTTGCAGACTAATCTTGAAGTGCAGCATGGCAGAGTTCATTTTCCGCTGTTTTGCCTCGGGGAGTAGCGGCAATTGCTACTATCTGGGCAACCGTCGTGAGGGCATCCTCATCGACGCGGGCATCTCTGCACGCACCATCCGCAGCAATCTCTTCGAGATGGGGCTCGACTTCCGCAACATCATGGGTGTGCTCGTCACCCACGACCATGCCGACCACATCCGCGCCGTAGGCACCATCGGCGAGCGTTTTCACGTGCCCATCTACGCCACCCGCGACATACACGCCGGCATTGACCACAACTACGGCGTGCAGGAGAAACTGCGCACCAGCCGCAAATTCTATGAGAAAGGAGAGCCCTTCCAGCTCTGCGGCATGACCGTCAACACCTTTACCATCAGCCACGACTCCACCGACTGCGTGAGCTATGTCATCGACTACGAGGGCCAGCGCTTCATGATAGCCACCGACGTAGGCTGCGTGGACGAGACGCTGGAGCAGTATGTGGAAACGGCCAACCACCTCGTGGTGGAAGCCAACCACGATGAGCAGTTGCTGCTCAACGGCCCCTACCCCAGCTACCTGAAGTCGCGCATCCTCTCCGACCGAGGCCACATGAGCAACCACACCTGCGGACTGCTGCTCTCGGAGCACCACAACCCCGGCCTGAAGAATATCTTCCTCTGCCACCTGAGCAAGGAGAACAACGACCCGGAAGTGGCGCTGGACACCGTAAGCGGCTATCTGCGCGGCATCGGCGTGGAGCCAGGGCGCGACGTGAATCTGGTAGCCCTGGAGCGTCTCACCCCATCGCCGGTATATGACCTGCTCAACAACACCTCCTCCACCCCGGGCATGCTGAATTTCCAGACACCCTGACATCGCACAACAACATCAAACCTCCCTTATATGGACCGTCTTGTCATCATCCCCACCTACAACGAGAAAGAGAACATCGAGAATATCATCGGTGTAGTGTTCAACCTGCCGCTGGAATTTCACATTCTGGTGATTGACGATGGCTCGCCTGACGGCACAGCCTCCATCGTAAAACGCCTCATGCAGAAATACAGCGACCGCCTCTTCCTTGTGGAGCGCTCCGGCAAACAGGGGCTAGGCACCGCTTACATCTGCGGCTTCAAATGGGCGATAGAGCACCAATACGACTACATCTTCGAGATGGATGCCGACTTCTCCCACAACCCGCAGGACCTGCTGAAACTATACGACGCATGCGCCAACGGCGATGCCGACGTGGCTATCGGCAGCCGCTACATCACGGGCGTAAACGTCGTGAACTGGCCCATGAGCCGCGTGCTGATGTCGTATTTCGCCAGCAAATATGTCCGCACCGTGTTGGGCATCGGCATCCGCGACACAACGGCGGGCTTTGTATGCTACAAACGTCAGGTGCTGGAAACCATCGAGCTGGACAAGATACGCTTCAAAGGCTACGCTTTCCAGATAGAGATGAAGTTCACCGCCCTGAAATGCGGTTTCACCGTGAAGGAAGTGCCTATCATATTCATTAACCGCGTGCTGGGCACCAGCAAGATGTCGGGAGGCATCTTCTCGGAAGCTCTGCTGGGCGTGGTACAACTGAAGATGAGCTCGTGGACACGCAAGTATCCGCAAAAACAGACCCGCTAACCCACACTATTGCGCACACCCCTATGAAAACACGAGAAGCGCTGCTATGCGCCTGCCTGCTGCTTGGCGGGCTGACTGCCTGCAACCGCACAACAGAACAACAACAGACCGGCGACGAGCAGACGGTCAAGGAAATACGCTATGAATACGGCATTCCCGTCGATTCATTCCGCATCGAGAGCGGCACCGTGAAAAGCGGTGAGACGCTGGGCGGCCTGCTGCAGAAGTCTGGTGCACCCGCCAACTGTCTGCGGGAACTGAGCCGTATTCCGCGCGACACCTTCGACGTGCGGAGCATACGACCGGGGAAGGAATATCTGGCCTTCTACACTGCCGACAGCACATTGGAGTATTTCGTATATCAGCAAAGCCGCGTACAGTCGGTGGTATTTCATCTGCGCGACTCGCTGCACGTGGAGAAGCAGCAGAAAGAAATACGCAACGTGCGCCGCACCGCTGATGCCACCATCGAGACCTCGCTCTGGAACGCTTTTGCCGGACACGGCATCAACCCTGCCTTGGCACTGGAGCTGTCGGAGATATACCAGTGGACTGTCGATTTCTTCGGTCTGCAGCGGGGCGATCGCTTCCGCGCCGTATATGACGAGCAGTATGTGGACACCGCCGGCATCGGCATCGGGCGCATCTACGCCGCCTCATACACCCACGGGGGCGAGACCCTGTATGCCTACTACTTCGACGAAGCCGGCACCCGCGGCTACTTCGACGCCTCCGGCAAGTCGCTGCGCAAAGCCTTCCTGAAAGCGCCGCTCAACTACAAACGCATCTCCTCCACCTTCACCTACGCGCGCAAGCACCCTATATATAAGACCGTTCGCCCGCACACGGGCGTGGACTATGCCGCCCCGATGGGCACACCGGTAGTGGCGCTGGGCGACGGCACCGTGATAGAGAAGGGCTATAAAGGCGGAGGCGGAAACACCGTGAAGATACGTCATAACTCCACCTACACCACCGCCTATCTGCATCTGTCGAAATACGGCAAAGGCATCGCCACAGGCAAACGTGTGCAACAAGGGCAGGTAATCGGCTACGTAGGCAGCACAGGAGCCTCTACAGGGCCTCATCTCGACTTCCGCGTCTGGAAAAACGGCACTCCCGTCAACCCGCTCACGCTGGAAAGCCCTTCCGTGGACCCTGTGCCGGAAGACCTGAAGCCAAAGTTTGACAGCATCGTCACCTTATACAACAAAGAGCTGCTTCCGTAAGAAGCGGCTCTTTGTTTTTTTGTGGAATTGTCGAATTGTCGAATCGGAGAATCGCCGAACTGTGGAATCGCTGAATCGCCATGCAGCTATGAGATGTGCCACCGCGTGTCTCACACCCGCATGGCAACCAATTCATCAAATCATCAAATCATCAGTTCCTCAAATCATCGAATCCTCAATCCCCCTACTTCGCGTAGTTGATGGCGCGGGTTTCGCGGATGACGGTAATCTTCACCTGACCGGGATAGGTCATCTCATCCTGAATACGCTTCGCCAAATCGAAGGAGAGCAATTCGGTATCTTTATCCGACATCTTGTCAGCTCCCACAATGACGCGGAGCTCGCGGCCTGCCTGAATGGCGTAGGTCTTGATGACGCCGGGATAGGAGAGAGCCAGATTCTCCAGGTCGTTAAGACGCTTGATATAGGCCTCCACAATCTCACGGCGTGCTCCCGGGCGTGCACCGCTGATGGCATCGCAAGCCTGCACGATCGGCGCCAGCATGGTCTCCATCTCCATCTCGTCGTGGTGTGCTCCGACGGCGTTGCAGATATCCTCTTTCTCGCCATACTGCTTGCAGAGCTGTGCACCATAGAGTGCGTGAGGCATCTCGGGGTTGTCTTCCGCCACCTTGCCTATATCGTGCAACAGACCTGCCCTGCGCGCCTTCTTTGGATTGAGCCCCAGCTCGGAAGCCATGGCGGCACATAGGTTAGCCGTCTCACGCGCGTGCTGCAGCAGATTCTGGCCGTAAGAAGAGCGATACTTCATACGCCCCACCATCTTTATCAGCTCGGGATGCAAACCATGGATGCCGAGGTCGATGGTCGTGCGTTTGCCGGTCTCGACAATCTCTTCCTCCACCTGCTTCTTCACCTTGGCCACCACTTCCTCGATGCGTGCGGGGTGGATACGGCCGTCGGTAACCAACTGATGGAGCGAGAGACGCGCAATCTCGCGGCGCACAGGGTCGAAAGCCGAGAGGACGATGGCCTCCGGCGTATCGTCCACAACAATCTCCACACCCGTCGCAGCTTCCAGCGCCCGGATGTTACGGCCCTCACGGCCGATGATGCGGCCTTTCACCTCGTCGTTGTCGATATGGAAGATGGATACAGAGTTCTCGATAGCAGCCTCCGTGGCTATACGCTGGATGGTCTGCACGATAATCTTCTTGGCTTCCTTGTTGGCGCTCATGCGGGCGTCTTCCATAATCTCGTTGACGTAGGCCATGGCATTGGTCTTTGCCTCATCTTTCAGCGCCTCAACGAGCTGCGCCTTCGCCTGCTCGGCAGAGAGGCCGGAGATGGTCTCCAACTGCTGCTCGGCCTGGCGGTGGAGCTTCTCGGTCTCCTTCTCGCGGTATTCGACAGCCGTCTTCTGCTGCTCGAGCTGCTGCTGCGCTTTCTGAATCTCGTTTTGCGCCCGTGCCACCTCGCCTTGTTTCTGGTTGAGCTGCTGCTCGCGCTGCCTGAGCCGCTGGTCGGCCTCCTGCTGCTTCTGCTGCTGGGCCTGCACCATCTTCTCATGCTCCAGCTTGAGGGAGATGAACTTCTCTTTGGCTTCGATAATCTTGTTCTTCTTCAGTATTTCGGCTTCTTCCTGAGCCTTGCTGATGATGCCGCCCGCCATAAAACGGAAGATGACGTAGGCGATGCCTGCTCCGAGGAGCATGCCGCCGACGGCTATCAGGATAATATACAGGATATTCATGTTCTCTTGGGTGTTAGAGTTAGTTGGAATCTTGGTTTTGCGTCATCGTCTGCTCGATGCGGCTGTTGAGAGCGGCCAGTCGCTCAACGACGGGCTGAAGGTCTTTCGCCCTTATGTCGGAATGGAGCCTTACGGCCACTTCGAGAGCGGCATAGACCCACAACTTCTCAATGGGCAGCTGGGGATAGGCCTGCTGATACTTTCGGTAGGTATCGTTGAGCGTGAGCGCCGCCTTGCGATAGACCTCCTCCTTGTCGCGGTCAACGGTGAGACGAATCTCGTGGCAGTCGATGCGGAGGGTGATATTCTGCTTGGGTGTCATAATGCGCTGTCGCTAAGCGTTTCGGAATTCATCTGTTCGATAGCCGTATCCACCATGCGTATCAGTCTCGAGAGCTGCCGCTTGGCCTGCTCGCGCCCTTCCTCGTTGCCTGCCAGCGCATGCGCTGTCTGCAACTGCTTGTATTGCCGCTGCAGCGAGGCGAGCTCTTCGTGGGTGCGGATGAGTTCCTGGCGCTGCCGGTCGTTGGCATCACGAAGCAGAGCGAGCTCCTGACGGAGCGTCTCCCGCTCAGAGAGAAGCGACCGGACATTCTCCTCAAGCCGTATGAGCAGCTCGTCGGCCGTCATCAGAAGCTGTAGCCGATACCCAGACCGAGGACTGTCTTGAACTGCACACGCTCGGCCACATCGCCGTTCTTGTCGGCAATGAGAGTACCGTTATAGTACTTGAGGCTGGTTGAGAGAGTGACATTCAAGACCTTGAGGAACTGATAGCTGATAGCCACGTCCCAGTCCACATCGAAGTGGCCGAAGTAACGGTTGTTGTTGGAATACTCAAAGTAATTGGCAGTGATATCGCGCGTTTTCCACGAATCTGCGCCGTTGTCTTTCTCGTAGATGTCTTTCAGGCTGAAGCCTTTCCCCTGATAGGGCGAGAAGAGCTGGAGGGTGGTGCCGAGGGTAAGGTTCTCGTACTTGTAGGCAATGCCGCCCTTGAAGCTCAGACCGAACTCAGCGCGGAAGTTGCGATACTGCTTTTCGCCGTTGGTATTGTAGCCGTAGGTGCCGTATTTCTCCTGCAGCATGGTGCGGAAGTCTTTATTCCCCAAGGCCTCATAAGCTTCTTTCGTATAGGCCGCCTCAGCCACCTCGTAAGCGGCTTTTGCCACGTCGTAGGCGGCTGTGCCCTTTTCGGCCATGTCATATACATACTTGAGTTCGCCGAGGGCGGTCTCTTTCGTATATCTGTCATTCCATTTGTCTCCCACATAGGCGGTAGCTATCCGACCGGCGATAGGAGAGAGGTAGATGGAGAAGTCGGCTCCGTTGTACGACTTCTTCCAATCGATACCAACCGAGATGTCAGTGTAGGAAGGAGCAAGCCATTTGCTGATTGGGTCGTTGTAGCCGGTCACGTAGTTGCGGCCGAGGGCATACTGGCTCTGGAAGCCGCCGAGGACCGTGAGATACCAGTTCTCTTTGAACTCCCAGCCAAACTTGGTGGCGAGCTTGATCTGGTCGCTCGACTTCTGGAAGGCATCTTCTTCCTGGTCAATCCATGTCATACCGAAGTCGGTATCAAAATTGGTTTCCCATGCGATGGCATCCTTGTGATAGAGCAGGTGGAGTTTGGCATAGGCCACGCCGTTGACGTTGTTTTTGCCGCCGGCAGCCCAGTTGACGAGACCTGTAGCAGCGGCGTTGAGACCGACCACGCCGTCGAATTTCCAGGCCTTCTCGCCGGTATCGACTTTCTTCAGAGCGTCGCCGGCCGACTTAGCGGCATCAGCATTGCCGGTAACCGTGGCCTTGTCAACATCCTGTGCATAGACGGAGGAAGTGGCTATCATGCACACTGCTAAAAGTAAGTGTTTGAAATTCATATTCTTCTTTTATTAAGTGGTTATTGGATTATTGTTGTTGGTTTACTCGTTTGGTTTTTCGTCCAAATCAAGCGCAAAGATACAACTTATTTTGGAAACCTGCAAACAGGGTTGCACGGAAGCCTTCGGAAGGGGAAGGGGAGGACACGGAGGAGGCAGGAAGCGGTGGCAATTTTTATACCTTATTATGTCAATTAGTATTTTGTTGTTTCGCGGAATGGGTGTAATTTTGCAGGCGATAAAGTATGTGAAATCTTTAACCTCATAATGATATGAAAAACGTACTCAAAAAGAGCCTGCTTGTAGCGGTCATGTGTGCAATAGGAGTAAGTGCAATAGCGCAAACCTATACCAAACGCACGGTCTCCACAGACGGAAAGACTTCCACATGGACCCTTGATGCAGTTACGGGCGGAGACAAGAAGCTGACTGCCGATCCCGTAACCGACAACGACATCATCTTTGCACCATCGGCTAAAGACAAGATAAAATTTGCTTCCAGCGGTTACATGTCCTGCAACGGGGGAAGTTCCATCTATCTGCCCGTGCCTTCGGCCGCAGCCGCGGGAAAAGTGTCGCAGAATCCGAGTAGCAGCTCCGACAGCCGCTACTTCCAACTGTACATCAACGGAAAAGAGGGAAGTTCAAGCCAGCGACTCTGGTCAAAAGCCATGCAGAAGGAGAGCGACGACCCTGCCAAACGCGGGCCGCAAGAGTTCGACTTCACCAGCAGCGATTTGACACAGAAAGACGGCAAATACTACCTCCACTTCAAGGACAACAATACGGAAATGAAGATTTCCTCCTTTAGCATCACCCTTACTTCGGGCACCTATAGCGGCGGCAGTGAGCCTGTTACCGTTGTCAACGTGACGGGTGTGAAGCTGAACAAAAGCAGCGTTACGTTGGAAGAAGGGAAGAGTGAGACGCTGACGGCCACGGTGGAGCCGACGGATGCCACGGACAAGAGCGTGACATGGAAGAGCAGCGACGAGAAGGTAGCTAAAGTGGACAACAACGGCAAAGTGACGGCTATAGGAGCCGGCAGCACCACGATAACGGTGACCACGACCGACGGCGGCAAGACGGCGACGTGCAGCGTAACGGTGACAGCGGTAGCCAATCCGGTTGCCGTGACGGGCGTGAAGTTAGACAAAATTGCGCTGACGATAGAGGCCGGCAAGAGCGCGACGCTGACGGCCACGGTGGAGCCGGGCAACGCGACCAAGCAGGGCGTGACATGGACGAGCAGCAACACCAAGGTGGCGACGGTGGACAGCAACGGCAAGGTGACAGGCGTGGCAGAAGGCAGCGCGACCATCGAGGTGAAGACCGATGACGGCGGCAAAACCGCCTTCTGCGCGGTAATGGTAACGAAGAGCACCACACCCGTCGTTCCTGTGCCGAGCACCACTCTGACAATCCACGAGCCGGATCTGTACGAAGTACCCGGCATTGACGGCGGCTACGGCGGCAAGCTGGCTGTATCCGACGGAAGGGAGTATGAAGTGTATTACATGACCCGTGACGCAAACAGCAAATTCTGCATCGCCACGACCAACGCCGACAAGACCGCTGGCCTCACCACCCTTGGTTCCAACGACTACAGTTGTACATCTAACGACGGTTGGTTCTCTTTCTCGGGGGCGGCATGGAGTAGTTCGTCTGACGCTTTGGGAGCGGAGTTTGGCACCATGTCCCGTCGTTTGGATATGGACAACATCAGCGAATTTACCATGCACTTCATAGGGTATGACCAGTTTGCCCTTGTGGCACGTGACAAGAAAAAGGACACATCGTCGGGCGGTACTAAACCGGCAGACAACAGATACCTTGAGGTGTATATTGACGGCGTGCTTCAGCCTCAGCAGTTCAACAGCACCCCGTCTATCCGCCGCTATGACGTGTCTCCTTTGGAGCACGTGGTGCGCGTGATACACATAGGAACGGAGAAGAGCGCCATGTATGCATTTTCTCTGCGTGTAAGCCAGTCGCCCCGCGTGCGCCATCTGATAGGCAACGACTCGACGCAAAACATCTTGGCTACGAGAGCCATGAAGGAAGTGAAATATATCGTCAAATACAACGAGAAGACAGAGCTTATCTGGGAAGGCGGCAAAGAAGCTACAGGCGTCACGCTGCAGACGGCGGGCAGCGATGGCGTATCGGACACGCTGACGCTGAGCGGTAATCCCACCTGCGCGGCCGGCACATACAACTACCGCATCGTGACCTACCAGAACGGCTCGGAGGCCTCAAGCGTGAGCGGCAAACTGACCGTAAGCACGCAGATAGAGGCCCTGACCGACACCATCATCACCGGCTATACCAACGAAGACATCGACGAGATACGCTTCCGCTGCTATGCAGGCGACAGCAAAGAGGTGAGCCTGACATGGAAAGAAGGCAAAGCGCCGGCGGGAATCAGCACCGGCTACAAGGACAACACGTTCAGCATCAGCGGCACACCTACCGCACAAGGCACCTACGAATATACTATCGGCGTGAACGGCGGCAACACCATACAGGGAAAAATCACTATCCTCACAATCGACCTGAGCAACAACCCCGTGATGTTCATCTACAAAGGCAAGTACGAAGACGATGCGGTCTATGCCGCCCTGAAGCAGAACAAGCACAACCTCATACCGCGCCTGCAGAAAACGGCCCCGCGCAACAAGAGCCAATACGACCCCTACACCTTCATCGTGATAGCCGAGACGACCGATGCCGACAATGCCGAGGTATTGGATATCATCAACAACGTGAAAAAGCCGGTGCTGAACATGAAGAACTTCACCTACACGACCTCGCGCTTGGGCTGGGGCTATCCGAAGAACGGCGCCGTCGGAAACACCAAAGTGACCGTGATGCAGCCCGCGCACCCCATCTTCAAGGGGCTGAATGTAAAGGAAGGCGCCGAGTTGAGCGTATTGGAGACTAAAGAAGGCGAAAAAGGCATCATGCCCACCGAGATAACGCTGCAGGGCTCGCTGTGCTTGGCCACCGCCCCTATGCGCAGCGACACCAACTACTATACGGAAGGCGCAATGCAGACGGCCATCCACGAAGTGCCGGCCTCGAAACGCGGAGCAAAATATCTGCTGCTGCCCTTCAGCGGCACGCTGAACAGCAACGGCAAGACGCTGCTGCAGAATGCCGTGAGCTACCTGCTGTCAAGCGAAGCCAGTGTGACCCTGCCCGAATTGCGCCTCACTTCCTTCAGCATCGACGGCAAAGAGGCAACTATCAACGAGAGCGACCTCACCATCCGCCTCACGCTGCCCGAGGGGACCGACCTGACCGCTCTGACGCCGCAGATGAGCGTCATCGGAACGGCCACACACACCATCCCCGAGAGCGGCACGACGGTGGACTTCTCGAACACCACCTTCGGCACAAGCATCATCGTGACCGACTACATCAACCGCAAGGTTTATACCGCCTACGTAAATACCGTGACCGGTCTTGACAACGCCCGCATGGAAGGCGTGAACTTCGACGGCGAGACGCTGCACAACCTGAGCGGCCTGCCCTTGCGCATCTACAACGCAGCCGGACAACTCGTAGGCGAGACCGATGGCGACTTCCGTTTCGGCACGCTGCCCGGCGGCATCTATCTCGTGCAGTCGGCGGAAGGTGGCATGAAGATAGCCCGATAAAACAGACGTATGCCCATACTCAAGAAAAAGCATACCAAACGCAAACTGACGAAACAGCAACGGCGACGGCGAAACATCGCAATCGCCGTTGCTGTTGTCAGTCTGGCGCTTATGCTACCGTTAGCGGGGCTGTTTGCCCTGTGGTGGCAGGGCCTGCTGCCGACCCGCGAGGAGCTGCCACGCTACAAAGAGCGCCTCGCCATCCTGCTGTCGGGGCGGCGGCATGCCCGTCTTCCCGAAGGCGAGGTGATAGGCATCGACATCTCCCACTATCAGGGCGCGGTGAGCTGGGAAGAACTCAGCTTCCACACCGACAACAGCCGCCGTATGTACAAACGGGCCGGCAAAAAGACGCAGCCGCGGCAGGTGGACTTCGTGGTGGTGAAAGCGACGCAGGGCGCACGCAACAAAGATCCCTACTACGAGCGCAACAAGCAGGGAGCCCGCGAGCAGGGCATCCTCTTTGGCGCCTATCATTTCTACTCTTACCAGGCCGGCGCACACGCACAGGCGCAACATTTCATCCGTAGCGCCGCCCTGCAGCAAGGCGACCTGGCCCCCGTGCTCGACGTAGAGCCCTACAAAGGGAAGATGCCGCCACAAGACTCGGTGCTGTGCTGGCTGCGAATGGTGGAGCGCTACTACCGCACCAAGCCTATCGTCTATACCAACGAGAGCTGCTACCGCATCTGGTTCATGCCCTACCCCGCTTTCGACGGCTATCCGTTCTGGATAGCCCGCTACGGAGGCAATGAGCCTACCAGGCAGCACATCATCTGGCAATGCTCGGAAAACGGCAGGGCCGGCGGCATCTCGCGCCCCGTGGATCTGAATGTGTTCAGAGGAAGTATGAGCGACCTCAAGGGGCTGTATGTGATTCGGTGAGGCTGGGGAAGACGCGGAGGCGCGAACATTTTGCAGGCCCCTCCTGCCGGATAGAAGAAGACAGGCAGTTGTCCAGCACCTTGCACGAGCATATATCGGATATGCGAAAATGCGAAAATGCGAAAATGTCTCCTCCGTAACCTTGCCCAACCCATGCCCTCGCCACTTTTTCGCATTTTCGCATTTTCGCATATCATACATATCCCTGTCACTCTGCCCAAAGACGCTTCGCCAATTGCGCAATCACCGATTGCGCAATTATATGCGGAAAAGAGAGACGCACCTAAGGCGCGTCTCTCCAAAAGTTGGTAAGGGCTGGCAGATTACTTCAGGATGGTGCAGCCTTCGCAAGGACGGAGCTGCTTGAAGAAGTCGTTGCCCTTGTCGTCCACAAGGATGAAAGCGGGGAAGTCTTCCACCTCAATCTTCCAGATGGCCTCCATGCCCAGTTCGGGATACTCCACGCACTCGATAGACTTGATGTTGTTCTGCGCCAGTATGGCAGCAGGGCCGCCGATAGAGCCGAGATAGAAGCCGCCGTGCTTTTGGCAGGCGTTGGTCACGTCTAACGAGCGATTGCCTTTTGCCAACATAATAAGCGAACCTCCATGGTCTTGGAATTCATCCACATACGGGTCCATACGGCCGGCCGTTGTCGGGCCCATGGAGCCGCAGGCCATACCCGCAGGCGTCTTGGCAGGGCCGGCATAATAGATGGGATGGTTCTTCAGGTATTCAGGCATCGGCTCGCCCGCATCAAGACGTGCCTTAATCTTCGCATGGGCGATATCGCGCCCCACGATGATGGTGCCGTTCAGGCTAAGACGCGTCCCGATAGGATAGTTGGTCAGAATCTTGCACACATCCTCCATCGGCTGATTGAGGTCAATACGTACAGCATCGCCCTCGCCTGCCTCGCGCAGTTCGGCGGGAATGAGTTCGTAGGGCTTGTCGTCCATCTTCTCAATCCAGATGCCGTCTTTGTTGATTTTGCACTTGATATTACGGTCAGCCGAGCAGCTGACGCCGAGACCGATAGGACAGCTGGCGCCGTGGCGGGGCAGACGGATGACGCGGATGTCGTGCGCCATATATTTGCCGCCGAATTGTGCGCCGAGGCCTATCTTGTAGGCTTCTCGGAGCAGCTGCTCCTCCAAAGCGATGTCGCGGAAGGCACGGCCCGTCTCATCGCCTGTGGTGGGCAGCGAGTCGTAGTAGTGGGTCGAGGCCAGCTTCACCGTCAGCAGGTTCTTCTCGGCTGACGTACCGCCTATGACGAAAGCGATATGGTAGGGCGGACA
>JAFUEI010000044.1 GCA_017464025.1 Paludibacteraceae bacterium
ATCCGGCACGGCGGAAAGACCATTGTGTCGGAAGGCGTGGAGGGCAACTATTTCGATATGCTCAACTACGCCGTCTTCAACCTGATAAAATTAGAAGATAGTTAACGGGTTTGTTTATAGTAATCATAGTTTTCCTATTCTTCCTAATTTTCCTAGTTCCCATAGTTTTCCTAATCCCCCCGACAATGAACACCTCTCTCCGTATCACAGGCTCCGTGAGCCGCACACTGCTCGGCCTGACCTTCGTCTTCAGCGGCTTCGTCAAGGCCGTTGACCCCCTGGGCACCACCTACAAGATAGAAGACTACCTCAAAGCCTTCGGCGGCTTCTTCAACCACCTGCTCCCTGTGGCCGAGCCCGCCGCATGGTGTCTCATCGCCTTCGAACTCGTCCTCGGCGTCTGCCTGCTGTTCAATGTCCGCACGCAGTGGACCTCGTGGCTCGCACTGTTGATGATGCTCTTCATGACGCCCCTCACGCTCTATCTGGCGCTCACCAACCCTATCAGCGACTGCGGCTGCTTCGGCGATGCCGTGGTGCTCACCAACTGGCAGACCTTCTGGAAAAACGTGGTGCTCCTCATTCTGGTCGTGGTGCTCCTCGCCACGAAACGGCATATCCCCTCCACCTTCCGCTGGCCGGCCGAACTCGGCATCGCTCTGCTGGCGCTGGGTGGCACGCTGGGCTTTATGGCCTACAACCGCACCCATCTGCCCGTCAGCGATTTCCGGCCCTATAAGGTAGGCAACAACCTGCCCTCGCTTATGGAATATCCCGACGATGCCGAGCCCGACCTCTATGAGACCCTTCTCATCTACGAGAAAGACGGTGTGCAGCAGACCTTCACCCTCCAGGACTATCCCCGCGGCGACTCCGCATGGACCTTTGTGGACCAGCAGACCAGACTCATCAAGAAAGGCTACGAACCCCCTATCCACGACTTTGAGATTATCTCCTTAGATGGCGATGACCTCACCGATTTCGTGCTCTCCGGTCCGCGCGTGACACTCGTCGTGATGTACGACCTCGCCAAGACCGACCGCCGGCAGCTCGGCAAGGTGGCGGCGCTGTGCTATTATGCCGAGACGCAGGCCGAACCCTTGTATATCCTCACCGGCAGCGCTGAAGACGAGATAGAGGAGTTGGCCGAAGAATACGGCCTGCCTCTCGAAGCATTCTGCCAGACCGACCCCGTCACCCTCAAGACCATCGTCCGCGCCAATCCGGGAGTCATCGTACTCGAGGAGGGCTACGTGGCTGGCAAGTACAACCTGAGAAACCGCAAGTAAGATGAGCCCCAAAGTTGTCATACGTGATGCTACCGAGCAGGAGTATAAGAATGCTATAGATGTGATGGCAGCCAATATGGATACACAGGATAATCCAAAAGTGGGTATATTCTGGTATCAACCATATGGTAACCAACTGTTTGGCGTATTGGCTGTGGATAAGGATTCCATTGTTCGGCCCAATGTGGGCGGAGGCTTGATTTCCTGCTACGAATTGCATAAAGATGTTTGGAAGAAAGAGTACTACAAGCAGAAGTACAAACTCAATGGTGAAGGTCCTTATAAGGGTGATTATAAGGATAAACCCCGAGGCCGCGTGATGTACAATCCGGCCACTGATACGTACCAAATCATGGTAGGCAGTTGGATAAACGATTATCCCCAAGCTATCGAAACCATTATGAATCAATTTAATCTTATGGATCAGAATGTAGAGGTAATACGCTCTATTCATTGGGAGATAGGAATGGGTTGGGAGAATCAATAATTCGCAAATAACATTAAAACACTATATTACAATGAGAACAAAAATGGTTGCAGGCAACTGGAAGATGAACAAGACCCTGCAGGAAGGTGTAGCGCTCGCTACCGAACTCAAAGAAACTGTCAAGAATCCCTCGTGCGCTGTCGTTATCGGCACGCCCTTCATCCATCTCGCCACGGTGGCCGGGTTGCTGAAAGACTCCCCCATCGAGGTGGCTGCCGAGAACTGTGCTGACAAGGCATCGGGTGCCTATACCGGCGAAGTAAGCGCTGCCATGGTGGCATCCACCGGCGCAACCTATTGCATCCTCGGTCACTCCGAGCGCCGCGCCTACTATCATGAGACCTACGACATCCTTCGCGAGAAGGTGCTCCTCGCCCTCGAGAACAACCTCAAGCCCATCTTCTGCATCGGCGAGGTGAGGGAAGAGCGCGAAGCCGGCCGTCAGAACGAGGTAGTGAAAGCCCAACTCGAAGGTTCGGTCTTCAATCTCACCCCCGAGCAGTGGAGCTGCATCACGCTGGCCTACGAGCCCGTATGGGCTATCGGCACCGGACTTACCGCCACGCCGGCACAGGCTCAGGAGATGCACGCCTACATCCGCTCGCTGATTGCTCAGAAGTACGGCAACGAGGCTGCCGACAACACCACCATCCTCTACGGCGGCTCCTGCAATGCCAAGAATGCGGCCGAACTCTTCGCCAACCCCGACGTGGACGGCGGACTCATCGGTGGCGCCTCCCTCAAAGCCCCCGACTTCTGCACCATCATCGCTGCCCGCTGAAGAGGATAACTTGTAATATATAATATACTTGCATCGCTTAATTTGTAATTCATTATGAAGATTTTAATAAAAACATTATTATTATCTTTAGGCATGGCGATGCTATTGTTAGCTTGTGCAAATGTAAATGACATAAATAATGTATGTACATCAGATGAAGAAATGGTTGATTCCAAGGCTTATTCCCTATAAAATAATCAAAACGTTTTTCAAGATATTGGAATAATTATAACTACAGGAAAGCGAAAGTTTATTCCAGAATTAGGGAAGCGGGAATGTGTAGGACAATCACCAAAACCGTGTATAAGAGATCATTATTCAGAATCGTTGATGCAAAATATGGATGGGTCCAATATTTATGAAGAGTATAGTTTTAAACAAGAATATCAGATTGTAGAAGAACCTATAGTTTTTTTGCGCTTATATGATGATGCATTAGAACTATATGTATATGATGCACATAACGAATATGATGGAATGTTGAATGAAATTAAATATAGTGGTATATAAATATCTTGCACTGATACTTTTGCTGAGTTTTTCCTCCTGTCAGAAGTATATCGTCATTCGAGAGACGGAAAGCAGCTATGAGCATGCAGTCAGCGATTTTCCTGATCTGACTCCTCTTCGTGTGGCCGATTTGAGGGAGATGTTGCAGGCTGATACCAGCCACTATAAACTCGTCGTGGTATATAATGTCGGTTGTGGGGCATGTGAAGAGTACATTACCCAAAAATGTCAGCCCTATGCCTGCCGGTTGGATTCTGACCGGATGCGTGTCTTCTATATTCACATGTATGCAGGAGGGCTGGAATATGTCAAGCCTTTCTGGGATAGTTGCGGGCTACATCCTGCTGACTACTACTATTTCAGAGATGATTCCATCCCCTATCTGGCGCATGGCAGACACAGCAATGCAAACAGATTGAAGAATATCGTTGAAGATGTCTATGGGGTGTCCATTACGTCAAACCTGAATTGGTCCTCCCATGCATGGCTTTCCGACAAACATAACCGCTTGAAACTGCAATATGTGGAAGATAAGAATCCTGACAGGGACGAGGTGTGGTATGAAGGTCTGATGCCGGCCGAAATCAATCTGTTGGACGCTCCTGATGTACTGGACTATTCGGTTGTGGATACGTTGGTCATCAATACGCAAGGAGCCGATTAACTCAAATCCTCAAATCTCCATTCCAATGGCTCTCATAAAATCCGTTCGCGGCTTCACGCCGCAGATAGGAAACGACTGTTTCTTAGCCGAGAACGCAACCATCGTCGGTGACACCGTCATCGGCGACGGTTGCAGCATCTGGTTCAACGCCGTGCTGCGCGGCGACGTCAACAGCATCCGCATCGGCAACCATGTCAACATTCAGGACGGAGCCGTCCTCCACACGCTCTATCAGAAGAGCACCATCACCATCGGCGACTATGTTTCCGTCGGACACAACGTCACCATCCACGGCGCCGACGTGCACGACTATGCCCTCATCGGCATGGGCTCCACGCTGCTCGACGGCGCCGAGGTGGGCGAAGGCGCTATCGTCGCCGCAGGGGCGCTCGTGCTGAAAGGCACCAAGATAGGCCCTTACGAGATATGGGGGGGCGTGCCCGCCAAGTTCATCAAGAAGGCCGACCCCGCCCAGACTGCCGAAATCAACCGCAAGATAGCCCATAACTACGCCATGTACGCTTCCTGGTACAAGGAATAGGCAGTCTGCGTTTGTTTCTTTTCCGCTTATGCTGCTTCGCTCGCTGCTTGACCTCTTCTTTCCGCCGCTGTGTGCTGCCTGCGAAGCACGCCATGTCGGGCACGGGCAGTGTCTCTGTCCCGCGTGTCAGGCCGCTTTGCCGCGCACGGAGCACGCGTTGCATCCCGACAATGCCGCACTGGCCCTTTTCCGCGACAACCGCCGCGTGCAGCGTGCCGCCGCTTGGTGCTACTATACCGACGGCACTGACTTCCGCCTGCTGGTCCACAAGCTCAAGTATCACCGTTGTCCGTGGCTCGGCCCTTCGCTCGGCGCCCTTGCCGCCGCGGACTTCCTCCGGCAGGCACCCGCGTGGTTTGCCGGCATCGACTTCATCGTGCCGGTGCCGCTCCATCGGCGGCGCGAGCGGAGCCGCGGCTACAACCAGGCCGCCCTCATCGCGCAGGGCATAGGCCGCGCGGCGGGGCTGCCTGTCAATACCTCCTGCTTAGTGCGCACCGTGGACAATCCTACGCAGACGCAGCGCACGGCCGAAGAGCGCCGGCTCAACGTGGAGGGTATCTTCTCTGTCCGCCGTCCCGAGCTGTTGACGGGTAAGCACATCCTGCTGGTGGACGACATCCTCACCACGGGGGCCACGCTCCGCAGCTGCCTTGCGGCTCTGCAGTCTGTCCGTGGTCTCCGCGTCTCGGTCTTCACCCTCGCCCTTGCCCGCCAAACCGGCAGCCCGCTCTCCCCCGACAGCGCACTTTCCTCCGGCAGCATCGCCCGCTGAAACACGGCAATCACGGTGCCGCTCTCCCGCTTTTCCCCCTGAATATAGCCTTTTTTGACGTCGGAATGTCAATTTTTCCACATAAACCGCAAATACGTGGAGTTTTATATGGAAGATTGGCTATATCTTTGCATCGTGATAGAGTAGGCTGTCCTCTGTTATGCCTTCGGCATCCGAATATCGTGAAGCGCGGTTTGTCGTGCGTACAGCTCTGCCTGCTGTGCGGTGCATGAGCATCAGACAGGCGTGGGGATGACAGTTGAGTATTGAGCGTTTACAGAATGAGTCGGGCTTCGAGACTAAAAACAGAAGCAAACACCATAAGCCAAATGGTACATAGCAAATGACCAAATGGTAAATGAATTGCTCTTTGACATATTGGATTTACCGTAAAAGGGGATAGGAATGCATGCAAATAGCATTTAAAAACTTGCGTATTCCAAATATTGGTTGTACTTTTGCGTCGTAAACGCAAACCAACAAGAGGAAAGGAGGCAATTATGCGAGCAACAATGACAGTACCCTATAGCAGGATGACGGTTCTTGTTCCTAAAGGAGAGACAAGACGTTTCCGTTCCATGGCTAAGGAGATGGGCGTTAAGGTGGAGCGCAAGAGTTCGATGGAAAGAGCAGTTGAAGATATAGAAGCTGGTCGTGTAAGGACATTTGCTTCCGTAGATGAGATGTTAAAAGCAATCCTCTGATGTATATCATTCGAACTACGCGCGAGTTTGACGTAAGCCTAAGACGCTGTATCCGTCAGGGGCGGGACCTGGAAATCTTCCGAGAGACTGCGAATCTGTTAGCAGAGACAGGAACGTTGCCTCCTGAATATAAACCACACCAATTAACAGGTCTGTTCGCCGATTATTGGGAATGTCATATGGAAGATGACTGGCTGTTAGTCTGGCGTCAAGATGACAATCGGCTTATACTCACGATGACCAATACAGGAACGCATGTAGAGTTATTCTCAAAAAGGCCTAAACGTCGTATATAGTCTCCTACAGACTAATTTTTTCCAAAGCGGTAAATCCAATATAAACGGACTTGCCGCTTTTTTTTGTTGCGCTATTGCAACAACCTAATATATAACATGAAACGAAATAAATAACCAAACACGTCTTGAAACCATGAAAACCCAATCGATACACAATACCATGAACGACAAGAATTCTGTTTTTGTCAATATCCCCGCGAATACCCGCCCTGTGAGGGAGAGTGTGCTTCGTAAATGCGTGGGGGATAAAGAGTGAAGGAATGAAAGAAGGAATGAAAGAAGGAATGAAAGATTTAGTAAACCTTAGCGCAAGAAGAAAAAATTGAAAAGAAAGCAAGTGGGCAAAAACATGATGTTATATACAGACACACAACGATTATTTTCTCCTGCGAGAATGCAGAAGTATTTGCGTGCCTGCAAAGGAAACAAAGAGAAGGCAATGAAACTTTATAGTTATAATGCGCGGCTTTCTCAAGCATTCTTTGGCGTCATTAGTCTGTTTGAGGTTGTGCTGAGGAATGCTATCAATGAGCACTATTTGCGGACATTAGGAAATGATTGGATTGTCAAACAAGCTGTACCCAATGGATTGCTCGAACATGAAGCAAATGAGGTGTCATTTACCCAAAATGCATATTTGAAGGAAGGCGTCTATAGCCATGACAAGATGGTTGGCTCATTTACATTTGGATTCTGGACATACTTATTTACCAAACGCAACTACAAAATTGGAGGAAAGACATTATTGCAGATTTTCCCTAATCGCGTAAAAGGAACAACACAAAAACAAGTTTACGCAGATATAACGAGTATCAGGGAGTTCCGCAATCGGATTGCCCACCATGAACCTATATGCTTTGATGTTAAAGGAATGGTAGATATAAAGTATATGGAGCGCCATTATGCACTCATTAAAGAGTACTTGCGGTTTATGGGAGTACAGGAAAGTGATGTGTTACCGCTCATTTATCGTCCGGAAGGACTGCTAAAGAAAGTGTCAACCCTATAAATAGCACAAACCCGGAAGTATGCCGGAGCAGGGACTTTCGGGTCTTACGGCTGCAAAGGTACAACAAAAAATTGGACTGACAAAATATTTTGAAAAAAGTGTCAATTTATTGAAAATACCAAACAACTAACGGGTAACTTAAAAACACAATATAACCATGAAAACCCAATCGATACACAATACCATGAACGACAGGAATTCTGTTTTTGTCAATATGCTTGCGAATACCTTCCTGTAGGGGAGAAGGGGCTTCGCGGCAGAGAGAAGACACTTTGCGGCAGAGGGAAGGCTTTTGGCGGCGGGAGGAAGGAGGAGGGCAAGGCGCTAATCCTTCGGCAAGGGTAGGGCAAGCCTTCGGAAAGTGTATAGCGGAACGAGGGGCGTTGTGGGGTGACGGAGTATCGGCAATTTCAGGCAGGCGTGGGGAGTGTAAGAAGAAGTTACGAATGGAAGAGTGGGAAAAACAGAACCGTAACGAATGACAGGCAAACAGAAAGCAACAAATGGCAAAGAAAGCAGAAATAGCATCTCCGGCATTGGTGCCGACCATAGAAGTGGCGCAGGTGCAGCAACTGATTCATATTATCCGCGGAGAGCGGGTGATAATGGATTCGGACATTGCCGCATTGTACGGAGTGGAGACAAAGAATTTGAAACGCCAAGTAAAGCGTAATATATCCCGTTTCCCGTCGGATTTTATGATGGAACTGACTCGTGAAGAGTACAATGCTTTAAGGTGCCAAAATGGCACCATAGAAAATGGCCGCGGTGGGCATAGCAAGTATCTACCGTATGCTTTTACCGAAAACGGGGTGGCCATGTTGAGCAGCGTGCTGACTTCTGAAGTGGCGGTGCAAGTAAATATTCAGATTATGCGCGCTTTTACGATGTTGAGAAAAACAGTAGCTGCCATCAACGAGACGTCTCTTCGTCAGGATAAGTTAGAACTGGAAATGGAGAACTTGCGGAACTATGTAGAGGATATATTGCGGGATCAGAATGATACAAATGAGATAGTTGGCGCGCAGATGGAGGCAATCAATGAGTCGTTAGCAGCATTGGCCGTAGAGGTAGAGGACTTGATGGCTAAACCCAAGCCGGCTCCCCGCAAGCGAATAGGCTTTGACGCTATAAATGATGAGCGTTAGAGAGCACTTTAATAACCTACGAAAATTAGCATAAAACCAAATATATCATGAAAACCAAATCAATACACAATACCATGAACGACAGGAATTCTGTTATTGTCAATATACTTGCGAATACCCCCCCCTGTAGGGGAGAAGGGTCTTCGCGGCAGGAAGATGGTTCTTCGCAGCGGGCGGTAGAGGCTTCGCGGCGGGAGGAAGGCGGATGCCAAGGCGCTAATCCTTCGGCAAGGGTAGGGCAAGCCTTCGG
This sequence comes from Paludibacteraceae bacterium, assembly GCA_017464025.1. GTDB lineage: Bacteria > Bacteroidota > Bacteroidia > Bacteroidales > Paludibacteraceae > Colicola. The sequence continues at coordinate 8,455 of JAFUEI010000044.1, forward strand.
GAAGCGTATAGCGGAACGAGGGGCGTCATGCTGTGCGCCCGCGGGTCGGGAAGAGTTCGCCCGGAGTTCGCATAGGCTTCATACGGAGTTCAAAGGGGAATCACGCGGTAATCACCCGCAAATCACCCGCAAATCACCCGCTTTTGTTAGCACACTGTCGGCTGTTTGTAAGGGAGCATGGCGCTATGCTGCTATGCTGTTTGCCGTGCTGTGCCTGAGTCTTGCCAATATCGGTCAGGCGTGGGGAGATACGTTTAGTATAAGTGCTCCTTCTCAGGTTATAAATACTCAAGATGGAATATATGTAACAGGTAAGAATGAGTCTGTTACATTTGCTAATTCTAGCTCAACGAAAGCATTTTCTACCGACAAGTCATCCCTTCATATATGGTCAGAGTTGTCAAACATAACAAATATAAGTTTTGATATGTGTATTAGTGGTAGTGGTAGTAGTGAATCTAATGCAATCTCTCTATACACCTCTACCGGAGCAGCATACGCAATTCCATCTTCCGGATTCACGGCAACTAAAGACGGAAAAACGTTAAGTAGTCTAACCAACATTCAAGCAAAAAAGTCAAACCAAGCTTCAGCGACTTCGATAAATATATCATTTAATACTCCCATCAAGGCAGCTGAATTTAGAAAAGCATCTACAACATTTATTAGAAATATAGTAATCACTTACACTAAAAGCAGTCGGCCCGATGTGTATTTTAAAGCGCATATAACAGGGCAGGATGCTGCTACGGTAGATGTTAATCCCGGGTCTGGGACAATGACTGTGGATAGTAAAACCAATAAATCAACTATTGATGGGATTGATTACTTTCAATTGGAAAGCGGAAATCAAACTATAAATCTGGGCACAGGCAATACTTTTCGAGCTGGAGATCAAATAGTAGTTGATGTCTGTGGTTCAGGCGATAGTAAAACTGTCTATTTGAAAGTTCAGAATTCCAGCGGGACAGAGAAAGCATCATATACTGTTGTTGCAAGCGCTACAGTTCCTACAAAGTTAGCATATACGGTTGTTGCAGGAGATGGTATTGCAGGTAGTTCTTCGGCTGTGATAAAACGTAATGATACGAATGCTGAATATTCTTATTTTACTGTTTTAAGAGCAGCATCCGCTTCCTCTTGGTATGTGAAAGGCGGTTGGAACGAGTGGGGTACGACAGACGGTCTGACAGGGTCGGGGACGGAATTGACCAAGACGGTGAATATAACCACTGCCGGGTTGTATGAGTTTAAGATTCATGACAGCAGTCAGGGAAATGATGAGGGTTGGTATGGCAACAATGGCAATATCGGCTGCAACGTTACCGGATGGACATTTGCAACCAACCAAGGCAATTGTAAATTATTTGCTTCGGAAACAGGTAACTATACTTTTACGTTCAACACGAGCACTAAAAAGTTATCTGTAACTTATCCGACAGCTCAAAACAAGTTCTACTACAAAAACACCGGCAATTGGAGCAACGTTGCCGTATATCGCTATGTCGGGGATAAAAACAACGGTTGGCCGGGAGCGGTATTTTCAGAGACGGAGACCATCTGCGGTGATACATATTATTATACCTATGCCGACCCGGGCACAACGCTGATTTTCGATAATAACGTAAGTGAAGGGGGCTCTCAAACCGGCAATATGTCAGCGGCGGCAGGCAATGCCGGCAAATATGTAGAAGGAACAGGCAGCACATGGAATGCCTTCCCTACCTACGGGATTACCTTTGCCGGCAATAGCAATACGGGCGGGTCGATGACGAATGTGTCAGGTATCACCTGCGGGGGTAGTAGTACTTTGGCGGCTAACGGTTATACCAGGACGGGTTATACGTTTGCGGGTTGGAAGACCAACGTGGCGGTAACAGCCAATGGTTCAGCCGTGGCTGCCAATGGTATCGTTGCCGACAAAGCAACCTTAAGCAACATTTCAGGCAATATCACTCTGACTGCACAGTGGAACGAAGTGACCTGCCCGACAAGCGGGACGTTATATTCAGCTGCAGTTAAGAGTTCTGTTTCGTCAAATCAATCGTTTACTGCAAATTCAACCACGGAAGTCTCTTCTTCTCAAGCAGACATTACAGGAGGTAAGTTATATGCTATTAATGGTCAAGGGGATAATAAAAATCTGATAGCAAATAGTAGTGGCTATAAATTTTGCATGACCAATAATAACACTATTTTTAAGATAGTTTTAGATTGTGAATTACAAGAAGGTGATATTATTACGATAGATTGTATTGGAGGAACGAAGAATAGTGTTGATTTGGGATTATGGGTTTCTTCATCAGAATCACGACCAGAAAGTGCTCCTGCTTGTGCAGGTTCTTCATCAACAGCCAGTTTAGTTGATGATATGGTTAACTACGTGGTAACATCAAGTGATGAATATCATGGTAAAACTACTTTATATATATATCGTATTGCAGGTGCTTCAACATATTTCAACAATATCAACATCACTCGTCCTGATGCTTCTGCGAAATATACTGTCACTTACAACGTGAATGGGGGTGGCAGTGTGACTCCGGCAAGTGTGACTCAGGCTTCGACGGGTGCTGCGGTGACTCTGGCTACACCTACATGGAGCGGGTTTACTGCTGAGGGTTGGTATAATGCTGCCGGTACCAAATTGGCTAATGCGGGTGCAAGTTATACCCCGACGGCTAATATCACTGCTTACGCCCATTGGACGGACAATACAGAAGGTAAGATATTTAGCTATGTAGATAATAACTACGGTGCTAAGTTCAAAGACTTTAAGGATGGCAATTGGGTAAGCGGTAACGGTACAAGCAAGAGTAAGACGTTTACTCATGCTACTACAGGTGTGGAGTTTGCAATAACAAATGGTGCATGGGATAGTAAATCAAATAGCATCAGTGCTTTGGCTAAATTTGTAAGTGGCACCACATCAATGACTATCACTATCCCCACAGGCAATAAGGCTACGGTGAAGATATTGTATGGTGCTTACAATACGAGCAACCTCTTGACGGTTAATAGTTCAAATCAGACTGCCTTGACTACACAATTGGCAGATGGTATGACCAATGCTCAGGTGCATGCTGCGCTGAAGGAGGTTACTTTGACTAATCAGAGCGGCACGCTGACATTGGGCAGTTCGACAGGTAATATATATATCGCCCGTGTGTCGGCCGTGATAACGGGTTATCCCGTCACCCATACGCTGACGAACGTCACCAAGACGAGCGGAGCCGCGACAGCAGGCGGCAGCGACTACACGGCCCAATATGCAGGTGCCACCGGCTACACCCTCCCTGCCGCTATCACCGTAACGATAGGGGGCGTGACGAAAACAGCCGGGACGGACTACACCTGGACACAAGCCACCGGCACACTGACGATTCCTGCAGCCAAGCTGACAGGTGCTGTGGTGGTGACTGTAAACTCTGCTGCGGCAGCACCGACGTCAGTGACTATCAGCGGCACTTACCATTACTATCCCGGTGAGACCATCTCTCTGACCGCTACGCCAACCGGCGGCAACGGCCCCAAGACCTACCAATGGTATCATGGCGGCAAGGCTGACGAAAATGCCATTGACGGTGCCACAAGTGCCACCTACAGCAAAGCAAGTTGTGAAGTGGGCGATGCAGGAGCATACTACTGCAAGGTGACTTGCGGCGGCAGTCTGTCCACATGGGGCGACAACGGCAATGCCTACAATGTGAAGATAATGCAGTTCTACCTCAAGAATAGCAGTGGCGCAGATATCAGCAATGCGCCGTTGACGAGAGGGGTTGATGCCAATCATGCTTCTATCATGCTCAGTCTCACCGGCGGTACCACCTACAACTTCCGCGTGACAGACGGTTGCAACAACTGGTATGGCAATAACAACACCATGACCAGCAGCAACTGCACCAATTGGACAATGCCGGACGATGCCGATGCCAAAATGACCACCGGCCTGAAGACGGCCAACTACACCTTCAATTTCGACTTTACCAATGGTCTTTTGGGCTCTCAGATGAAAGTGTCAATCGTTTATCCGGGGGGTAACCAAGCTGCGGATAAAGTGATTTACTGGGACAACAGCGTGCTCAATTGGGAAGCCGGCAGCCAGTGGTATCGTATCGGTAAGAGCGACCACCACAACAAGACGCAGATGACGCTTGTCTCAGGCACGACCAACCTATATAAGGTTACAACGACGGAATACAATGGTTTTGAGTATTGGCACATCGCCAATAACCAAGGCGAAGGCACGGGCAACCTGTTCTGGACCAAATACAGCAGCGATGCAACGAAAGCGATTACCCATGCCATGGCCTTTGAGGGGGCACCCGTTACAGCGGATGCCGTGACCGTTACTCCAACGACTTCTTCTGCTATCGGCGAGACGGACGATAACAACAACTGCTACTTCTATACCTATGGCATGACCACGGGCATGAAGTCGTGGACGGTGACGAAGGTAACGCCCGAGCATGGCACGCTGAATGTTACCTATACCAACACCTCAGGAACCGCCAACCAGGCGGTGGCGACCTCTCCTTCTACCACCACCGTGGCACACACCTGTGTGCTCACGTTGGCCACTACGCCTGCAGAAGGCTATGAGCTGAGTTCGCTCACCGTAAACGGCGCTGATCCCAACGACGGCAGCAACTCACATATCGTGCTTGCGAATTCTACTGTTGCGGCTACTTTCTCGCTTATAAATTATAATGTCACCTACTCGGCACCGAGCCACGGCAGTTATACCATCAAGGTGGGCGACGGCACGGCATCATCGGAGAGCAAGACCGCGACGATGGGGCAGACGGTCACGCTTGCCGCCACGCCGGCCACGGGCTACAGCTTCGGCAGCTGGACGGTGACGAAAGCGGGCGGCGGCACGGTAACGGTTAGCAACAACCAGTTCACGATGCCTGCCAACGCTGTGACGGTGACGGCGACCTTTACGCTTAACAGCCATACGCTCACATGGGACTTCGACGGCGGCAGCACTTCCGCGACAGCGGGCACTCAATACACTGCCGGCGGCACGGTCAGCTACGGCGCTGCTATCACCTATCCCGGCAACAGCACGATGTCGAAAACGGGCTATGTCTTCAGCGGCTGGTCCACTTCAGCTGCCACCATGCCCGATGAGGACTTGACCATCACGGCACAATGGGCAGTGGACTGCCCGGCAGCAGCATCAGGCCAGACGGTGTATAAGTTTGTAGTGAAGAGCGGATTGACAGCAGGAAATATTTGTTCAGCAAAAGATACTCCTGTTGATATTACTTCTCCTGCCAATCTGACGACTCTGACGGGTGGAACATTGCAGGGATTGGTAACTTCCTCCAGTATGAACAATTTGCAATACACCAATTCAGGCGGTATTCAATATAACAATGGTGATGCAGGTGTGTTGATACTAAACTTAGATTGTGCATTGCAGACAGGTGATTTAATACGTTATGTCAATTACTCCTCAGGCAACAGTAAATATAATTATCTGCGCCATACATCTAATAGTACAAGCTCTGACCAACTGCAACTAAAAGCCAGTCAGACAGCAGGCAGTGTACAAGAACTTGTTGTTCCTGCAGCGTTTAACGGTAAAAAGGTGCTGTATATAGTGTCTGGTAGTAACGCCACTGCTGTTTCCTCTATCGAGATTATTCGTCCGTATGTAGTGACCTTGAATGCCAGTACGAACGGCGGTAAGGTAGGTGGAACCAATACCGCTACGATGTATTTCGGGCAGTCCGACCCGCAGGCACTGCCGCACGCGACAAAGACGGATTACTATTTCAACGGCTGGTTCGCGAACGCTTCTTCTGGTGATGCCGTAGCGGATCCCTATACCGCAACCGGCAGCACCACGCTCTATGCGCAATTCGACGACTGCTCTTCCCTGACAGGTACGATATATAAGTTCCAAGTAAAGACAGGGCTGACGAATGCAACATCAGGCACATCAGGCTCATTTGATATAAATACCGGTAATTATTTTAGCACATTACTTGGCGGTACTGCTACCGGTTATGACAGCAATGGCAGTAAAATGAGCATTGTCAACAACAATGCAATTAGTATTAATGATAATAGCAATGCGTATATAACAGTCAACTTGGATTGTGCATTGAAAGCCGGCGATATTATCAAAACTACTATCAGCGGTAGTAAAAGTGGTATTAAACTAACTTCAACAAGTAGTACCACCAGTTTGCAGAATATATCCTACGGTACGAATGTAGAAACTCCGGTTCCTGCTTCTCTTGTAGGGCAAAAAGCTTTCCGCATCTTGCGCCAAGATAGTGACTGTGGGGGAATTTCCTACTTCGAAATAACTCGTCCGGATTGTAGTTCTATTACGCCGACGTTGACTTATAGTCCTACAACGCTGTGTATGGGTACGACAGAGACGGGCACGGCAACACTTGACACAAAGGGCAGTACAGGGGCGGTTACCTACTCCAGCAGCGATGCTTCGGTGGTGCAGGTGAATGCCACCACGGGTGCCATCACTGCCAAGAAGGCCGGCACGGCCACCATTACGGCCTCGATAGCTGCCGGCGGCGGCAAGTGTGCCGCCGAAGCCACCTGCGACATAACCGTCATGGCGGGTATCGTCGTGCAGGCCTTCATGCTTAACACCGGCTCTTGGAACAATAGTACTATCTCAACGTATGACCCCACCAACATCACCGGCTTGAGCGGCATGACAGCCCATGGAGTGACTACGGGCACGGGGGGAAAGGCTAATCTGACTGTAGTTGTCTCCACGGAGGCTGACTACGACGAAGACAAGTATATGGAGCTGGGCTTCACCGTGGCAAACGGCAAAGAACTTCATGTCACCGGCGTTACCATACCTGTGCAGCCGGTATCAAGCAACACCAACAACTTCCGTGTCGTATTCTTAGATGCTACCGGCAATGAGGTTACCTTCAGCAAGACAAACCTTACGGCAGGAAGTATCGGCAACATTACCTATAGCGGAACTTGTGTGTTGCGCGGAGCCGTCAAGATGCGTATCTATGCGTGGGGTTGGACCAACGGCTACCGCTTCGGCTCACCGGTCGGTATCCAAGGCACCATAGAGGCCAACAGCAAGCAGACGCCCGTCTTTACGTGGACGACCAAGCCCGCTGCAACGGTCAATGCGGGCGGACAATATGCCGTGGATGCAGCCATGACGACCGGCGACGGCATCTTCTCCTTCACTATCTTGGAGAGCGGCGAGTGGAAGCATGTCACCAAATCAGGCAACCGCTTTACCGGCTATGTGGACGCACCGGCATCCGCCACTACCGTCACCATTCGGCTCAGCTCCACCGAGACTGCTACGTATGCGGCCAGGACAGAAGATTATCAGATAACGGTGACCCGCTGTGTGGATGCTTCGCCTACGGCGAACAAGATACCGGTCTCCACTACCTTCGAATCGAAATATTGGCAGACTACCGATGTGGGTTGGGTTCAGCGTCAGCACGGAGGTGCTACTATTAACTCAGGAACCATATCGGCATTAGGAAGTGCTGTTGACGGCTATACACATTATTATAACAGCAATGCCAACTATTATTGTTTCCATACCGAGCTTGCCACGACGCATCTGCGCCTATATACCCATGGCACGGCGGTCACCCTATCGGATATCTATATCAACAAGACGGCTTTTGCTTCGGGCACACCCTCTGTATCGGCTCTTTCTGATTATACGGTCACGTATGATGATGGTGATGCGACGAGCAGCAGCGTGGGCTACGTGGATGTCCTTCTGGACGAAAAGATACCTGCCGGATATTACGGCTTCATCCGTTTGTCAGGCAACTGCCATCTTGTAGGTCTCACCATCTATACATCGTCCTCTTCTGCCGCCACTATCTCCGATAAGTCGGGCATCTCGTGGGCAGGCGGTGCTCCGGGTACCGTCAATGCCAACGTGGGAAGTGTGGTGCAATATCAGGCCCAAAAGCAAACCTCCTTCCCCCGCACTATGGCAGACGTGCTCTACACATCGTCCAACACCAGCTACGCCACAGTGGATGCCGAAGGCAAGGTTACTGTCATCGGCGGTGCAGGACAAACCGTCACTATCAAGGCTCAGCTGCCAGAAACAGGGTGTTATAAAGCATCAAGCGAACTGAGTTACACCATCAATATCACTTCCTGCTCCGAGCCTGCCGGCACCGTAAGTATCACCGCCGGTGAGGCACAGAAGTGTGCCGGTGCCTCTGTCACCCTTACCCTCACCGGTCATCAGTCGGGCTCTACCGTAAACTGGTACAGGCAGGGCACGACAGCCTCACAGGGCACAGGGGCTTCGCTTACCACCACTACGGCAGGAACCTATTATGCCGTCAGCACCGGCTCGTGCGATATGCGTTCTCAAAACGAGGTGACGATAACCAATATCAGCACTACACCGTCGGCAACCGTCCTCTTGGATGAGTATTACATAAAACAAGGACGGCCTATCGCACCGCTTGAGATATTCAACATCAGCAATGCTACCGAGATTGGCGTCACCCCCGCCATCGAGGGAGTCAGCTACACGTTGTCGGACGGCAAGGTAGTGATGTCCGGAACCCCATCCTCTCTGACAGCAGGCGATCAGGTTATTACCCTTCGCGCCAAGAATGACTGCGGAACGTGGACCGAGAATCTGGCTACTCTCACCTTGCACAAGTTGGCCGCAGGAGGAAAGAATCTTGCCTATGTGGTTAGGAGTTCGACGGAGAAATCGGGTGGCGGCTGGACCGAAGTAAGTGATGACGATATCAGCAACAGCAGCACCTTGCGTACGGCGTTGGGGAACGGCGGATATACCGTCACTAACGTTAACGGCTATCACACAACCAGCCGACAAGAGATACTGGCATACTATTCGCAGTTTGATGTGGTACTCATCACCGACTTCCTGAACACGCAGTTGGCTCCGAACAACAAGTCGAGCAAAGCCAACGGCTATGTCAATGCCTTGGGCAACCTTGTTGACATACTGCCGGTGCTCTCTATGGAAGCCTTTGTCGCTCCGTTGAGCAACTGGAAGATAGGCGGCGGAAGCGAACCTGCTACGGCCGAAGGCAAGCAGACGACGATATATCTGACCTGCACGAGTCATGAGATATTCCGCAATCTGGGTGCCGCCCTCACGTTGGACGAGACGACCAAGCTCTATAAAGTGCAAGTATTGGAAGCCTCTCCCTCCAACGGTTTGCAAGGTTTTACGGCAGATGCAGCTCCTGAAGGTTTCATCTTTATAGCGACTATACAAAGCGGCTCTGACAAACTCGTGGTAGCCTGCGAGCGGCAGACCGTGCCGGATGCTCGCGCCATCATCTTCGGCTTGAACAGCAACGACATGAACGGCATGACCGCTGCGGGTGCCGCTATGGTAACGGCCATGGCGGACTATCTGCTGAAGACTGGCGATGCGGTGAGCGACTGCTCGCTTGTGTTCGACAACCACAACGGTAACGGCAAATGGAGCGATACACACAACTGGGCACCGAACCACAACGTGCTGCCCGACAAGACATCGGCGGTGCGCATTGAGGCACCGTGTACCGTTGATGTGACAGGGGCTGCGGCATCAAGCATCAAGATAAAGAATGGGGCAGGGTCGCTGACCATCAACGCAAACGCCGAATTGGCTGTATTGGGTAGTATCGTGGAGTACAGCGGTACAAACACACTGGTTACCCAACCGCTGAGCAGCGCCTCTATGCTGACTATCAAAGCCTCTTCCACCGGTCAAGGTGCGCTGGCTTTTATGGACAAGGAGGGTGTGACGCCGGCCGTGGTGGACTTCTGCTTCCGTGCTTCCGACCGCGATGCCTCGGGTCAGAACCGCAAGTACCAGTATATCGGCACGCCCTTCACGGGCGTTCGCAGCGATGTGACCTATTATGGTGCACGTATGAAATACTTGGACGAGGTGCAGGCCAAGTGGGTGAGCGTAAAGAACAACGAGACCATCGTTCCCTTCCGCGGCTACGGCTTCACGCAGCTCACGGCCAATGAAATCAAGACGCAGACGGGTACTCTCGTCAGCACTACCAACCGCGACCTGCCCGTCAGCTATACCGCCAGCGGTCTGAAGGGGCAGAACCTGTTGGCCAACTCGTGGATGGCACCGATTGACATTACGGCCATGACGGTGGATGACTTCGACAATGCCGAGGCCACCATTGTGTTCTTCCATACCGGTTCGGGCAATGAATATGCTGCGAGCTCCGGCGAAGGCGCAAGTGCCGGGCAGTATAAGTCGGTGCCCATCAACAGCGCCCAGTCGTTAGGCTATCCGTATATCCCGCCGATGCAAGGCTTTATGGTGGCGGCTACGGCTGACGGCAAACTCACGCTGGACTATGAGCGTATGGTGCTTCAGCCAGCCTTGAACGACCGCCGCAGCACGACACGGGCTTATGCACCTCGGCGCATGTCGGCCTATGACGATGCGGACGAAGAGCCTGCAGCCGACCTTGGCGATCCCGGGCTGATACGCAGGCAGCAGCGCACGGTGCGCATCGACGTAACGAACGGAGTGTTCACCGACGAGCTCTATATCTTCTCTCACCCCGCTTTCAGCACCGGTTTCGACAACGGCTGGGAGGCAGGCAAGATTATCAGTGCCCGCTACGCACCGCAGTTGGCCGTGCGCAGCACCGAGGGCGACATGTCGGTGCTCGCCACCCCGCTTATGGACAGCCTCTATATCGCATTCCGTGCCGGAGCGGAGGCGGAGAACCTCATCACCTTCGAGAGCGAAGAGACGGGCTTGTATATGCTTGACCTGCGCACCAACATCGCCGTGCCGGTGGAGACAGGCTACTACTACCGTTTCACCGATACGAGCGAGGAGCTGACAACGCGCTTCCTGCTCTTCCGTCACGACTTCTCCGGCGGAGGCGATGACCCGGGCCGTGAAGGCACCCCCACGGGGCTGGAGGTGCTCCGCGGGCACGACGGCACGCTGCATCTGCTGCTGGTTGACGGCGCTTCGGAGGCCATGGTGTTCGATGCCGCCGGCCGGCTTGTCAAGCGGATAGGTGCCGGCGAGGAAGGTCTCACGTTGCCGCAGCAAGGCGTGTATATGGTGAGCGTGCAGACTCCGTCAGGAATCGTAACCAAGAAGATAATCTATTAATACTGTAAAGTTATGACGACCATGAAACACACACTCTTTACAGTATGTCTGCTGCTGGCGGTCATGAGCCTGCCGGCGCAAGGAATCTACGAGACCAGCAAGGCACGCTACGGCGGCACACAGGGCTTTGCGGGAATAGGTATGTATGCACCATCTGCCATGCAGAGCAGCGTGATGATGACCACAGCACCCGCTGCCGGTGGCGGCAACGCGTTCCTGCACAGCGGCAGCGGGGCGCCGGCTCACAGTTTCCGGGCATTGTCGTCGATCGACCGTATCGGCGGCGGCACCTTGGCTACCATGCCCTCTACGCGGCCGCGCAAAGAGACCACATGGATCAACCCGGGCGACGATGAAGATGACGATGATGAGAACGACCCGCCCGTATTGCCCGTCGGCAACGGCTGGCTGCTACTCCTTTTGGCGGGCGGCTATGCCTTCCGCCGCCGCAGGGCGCACTGACGCGATGGGCGGATATCTTACAGGTAGAGATGCGACACACGGCATCTCTACCTGCGTATAGAAGGGGCGCCTCACTTGTCAAGATGTCACGGTCATGTCTTCCCGCCCCAGGGGCGGCAGGGCGGTAGCCGTGGGGTGGTGTTGCATATTCCGGAAAATGGTGCTATCTTTGCAGGCACAAGCAAAACCGAATCATTACCAGCAAAACCGAATCACCATGTACAAACGCATTCTTCTGAAGCTGTCGGGCGAGAGTCTGGCAGGCGGCAGCAAGCAGGGTATCGACCCGCAGCGTCTGACGCAGTATGCCGAACAAATAAAAGCACTGGCCTATAGCGGCGTACAAGTGGGTATCGTCATAGGCGGTGGCAACATCTTCCGCGGTCTGCAGGGAGCCGCCCAGGGCTTCGACCGTGTCCACGGCGACCAGATGGGTATGCTCGCCACGGTCATCAACTCGCTGGCCCTGCGCTCGGCCCTCGTGAGCCTCGGGCAACGGGCGCGTGTATTCACCTCCATCCGTATGGAGCCCGTCGGAGAGTTCTACCGCAAAGAGAAGGTGATGCGCCTTCTCGGCAAAGGCTATGTCGTCATCCTGGCCGGCGGCACGGGCAACCCCTTCTTCACCACCGATACGGCTTCCGTGCTTCGGGCCGTGGAGCTGGAGGCCGACATCATGCTCAAGGGGACGCGCGTGGACGGCATCTACACCGCCGACCCCGAGAAGGACCCCACGGCCGTGAAGTTCAGCGAGATAACCTACGACGAGATTCTCAGCCGCAACCTGCGCGTGATGGACCTCACCGCCACCGCCCTTGCCAAGGACAATCGTATGCCTCTCTATGTGTTCGATATGGACACGCCCGGTAACCTCAAGCGCGTATTGGACGGCGAGCCCATCGGCACCCTCGTAAAGCCTTGAAAGGCAGACGATAGACACAATAGGTTTTTAGAATCTATAGCATCTATAGAATCCCCTGATTTTCTGACAAAACCCTCAACAACAACCCCATACCACTATGATTGAACCCAAACAGATTCAGGCAGATGCCGAAGAGATGATGCAGTCTGCCGTTATGTATCTCGACGATGCGCTGGCCCATATCCGTGCCGGCAAGGCCAGTCCGCGTCTGCTCGACCCTATCCGTATCGACTATTACGGCGCTCTCACGCCGTTAGCCAATGTGGCTACCGTCACCACGCCCGATGCGCGTACCATCGCCATCCAGCCATGGGAGAAGAAACTCATCGGCGATATCGAGCGTGCCATCATCAACTCCAACATCGGGCTCACGCCGTCGAACAACGGCGAGGTGATTCGTCTGAGCATTCCGCCTCTGACGGAGGAGCGGCGCAAAGAGTTGGCCAAGCAGTGCAAGGCCGAAGCGGAGAACGCCAAGGTGAGCGTGCGCACCGCCCGTCGCGAAGCCATTGAGACGCTGAAGAAGCAGATCAAGGAAGGTCTGTCGGAAGACAACGAGAAAGATGCCGAGGGCGAGGTGCAGAAACTGCACGACAAGTACATCCGCGATATCGACGAGGTGTACATGAAGAAAGAGAAGGAGATTATGACGGTTTGATTCGTCGCTCCGCCCTCATATTCCTCTGCGCATTGCCTGTGCTGTCCATTTGTACAGGCAATGCGCTTTGTGCATCGGCCGATACGCTCCGGCAGACATCTTTCGCCGACCGCCTGCTGCAGTTAGACTGGCCGGTGGCGGGCGTGCCGGTGGTGGGTTATGCGCCGGAGACGGGCTGGGAACTTGGGGCGGCCGTGGCCGCTTTCTTTCCTGCCGGCGATGCGGAGCGTCGCTCCTATATGCAGGTCTCCGGAGCCTGGACCACCCAGCGGCAGTGGTATGTCAGCCTGTCCTCGAACCTCTATCTGCCCCGCGGCTGGTTCATGCTTGTCCGTGGCGGCTACCGCGACTATCCCGACAGCTGGTACGGCATCGGCAATGATATCAAGGGGCACCTCGCAGCGGAGCGTTATGCCTCCCGCCGCGGCACGTTCACGCTGCAACCGCAGTATCGTCTGCCGCTCCACTGGAGCATCGGCCTGCATGTCCATTTCCTGTGGGAGGATATCTACAAGCGGCCCGAGGTGGAAACCCCGTCGTCGCTGCCTTCGTCCGTTTCACCGACCGTTCTGTGGGGCCTCGGTCCTGTGGTGCAGTACGACACGCGCGACGAGTTGTACTATCCCCGTCGCGGTCTGTTCTTCAAGGCGGTGGGCGCCTACTATGGCAGCGAATCGGGTTCCACGGCGCGTGTGGGACGTATCTCGGCGGACCTCAGGCAGTTCGTCCCGCTCTACAAAGACCTTATCTTCGCCTGGCAGTTCAGCGGCGATGTGGCCTTGGGCAAGGACAAACCATTCCAGTTACTGCCCACGCTGGGCGGCCAAGACCTGGTGCGCGGCGTCAGGCGCAATATGTTTCGCGACGATGTGGCACTCGCGTTGCAGGCCGAGTTGCGTATCCCCGTTTGGAGCCTGCTGAAGGCAACGGTGTTCGCAGGAGTAGGCGATGTGTATAATCTCGCCGATTGGCGGTGGGCGGTGCCCAAGGTGGGCTATGGAGCGGGTGTGCGCGCCTGCTTCAACAAGGCGAAGATTCATCTGCGGTTCGACGTGGCGCGCAGCAACGTCAACCCCTCCTGGCGGCTTGACGGCTGGTCGTTCTACTTCACCTGTACCGAAGCATTCTGAATTAGAAAGTAAAAATCAAAAAGGAGGAGCGGAGTAGGACCCTCCAACGCATAGTCTTTATGGAAGGTTTGGTAATCAAGTCAACAGGCAGCAGTTTCGGTGTCCGATTAGACGACGGCCGTCTGTGCGAGTGCCATGTGAAGGGCAGTTTCCGCATACGCGGCATCCGGAGCACCAATCCGGTGGCGGTGGGCGATCGTGTGACGGTGGAGCAGCAGGCGGACGGCACCAACTGGATAACCGACATCGCCGACCGGCGCAACTACATCATCCGCCGCAGTACGAACCTCTCCAAGCAGTCGCATATCCTGGCGGCGAATATCGACCTTGCCGTATTAGTGGTCACGCTCCGCCATCCCGAGACGTCGCTCACCTTCATCGACCGCTTTCTTGCCACAGCCGAGGCCTATCGCGTACCGGCGTGTTTAGTGTTCAACAAGACCGACCTGCTCACGGAGGCGGAGCGGGAGCAGTTGGCCTCGGTTCGTGCCGTCTATGAGCGCATCGGCTACCGCACATTAGCGCTCTCGGCCCGCAGCCTGACGGCGGCCGACCGTGCTGAGCTAAATGCCCTGCTGCAAGGCGTTATCCTCTTCTCGGGCAACTCGGGCGTGGGCAAGTCCACGCTCCTCAATGCGCTCCTCGGCACCGACATCGCCCGCACGGGAGCCATCTCCGCCGTACACGACAAGGGCATGCACACCACCACCTTCTCCGAGATGTATCCGCTGGCCGCCGCACCGGCAAGCGGGGAAGCCCCTGCCGCCTGGATTATCGACACGCCGGGCATCAAGGGGTTCGGGGCATTGGATATGGAGCGCGAGGAGATGTCCCATTATTTCAAGGAGATATTTGCAGCGGCGAAAGACTGCCGTTTTGGCAACTGCACCCATACGGGCGAACCTGGCTGTGCGGTGCTTCCTGCCGTAGCGGAAGGGCGCATCGCATCTTCGCGCTACAACAGCTACCTGTCCATGCTCGGCGACTGCGATGAAAGCAAGTACCGCTGACACGTTCCTGCCGTTTGCTCCTTCAGACGCAGGGCTCATGCCTTCCATAACAAAAAAGAAGAGACTTATTATGAGTCTCTTCTTTCGTGATCCATGCAGGATTCAAACCTGCAACCCCCACATCCGTAGTGTGGTACTCTATTCAGTTGAGCTAATGGACCAGTCTTTCTTTCGAAAGCGGGTGCAAAGGTACTGCTTATTTTTTTACTGTGCAATACC
>JAFUEI010000045.1 GCA_017464025.1 Paludibacteraceae bacterium
ATATCTCGTCATCCTGATTTTGCGGATATAATCCGCTCCTTACACTTTTTCCCCCGTCTGTTCGCGGCGGCGGTTGTATTCGGCGATGTTCTCCAGTTCCTGTTGGATGAGCGGGTCGTCGGAGGGTTTGAACTCTTTGATGGGCTTCACTTTCTCCTGCAGGCCTTGGAAGATGACGAAGAGGGCGGGCACGATGAAGAGGAGGGCGAGTGTACCGACCAGCTCACCACCGACGGCCCCGGCGCCGATGGTGCGGTTGCCGTTGGCCCCGACGCCTGTGGCGAACATCAGCGGGAGCATGCCGAAGACCATCGTGAGGGCGGTCATCAGGATAGGGCGCATACGCATTTTGGCAGCAAAGAAGGCACTCTGCTTGAGCGACATGCCTGCCATGCGGCACTGCGTGGCGTACTCGGTGAGCAGGATGGCCGTCTTCGAGAGCAGACCAATCAGCATAATCAGACCGACCTGCAGGTAGATGTTGTTCTCCAAGCCGAACAGCCGCGCGAACAGGAACGACCCCATCAGTCCGAAGGGCACGGAGAGGATGACGGCAAACGGGATGAAGAACGACTCATAGAGCGCCGCCATGACGAGGTAGATGAAAACGATGCAGATGATGAAGATGACGGCCGTGTTGCCCGAGCCAGTCTGCTCCTCCTCACGGGTGATGCCCGAGTAGTCGATGCCGTAGCCGCGCGGCAGGGTCTCGGCTGCCACCTCTTTGATAGCGTTGATGGCCTCGCCCGACGAACAGCCCGGCATCATGTTGCCGTTCACGCCGATGGACGTGTAGAGGTTGAAGCGGTTGAGTACCAGCGGGTCGTACACCTTCGTGAGGGTGATGAACTGGCTGATAGGGGCCATCTGACCACTGTGCAGACGGACGAATACATTCTGCAGCGAAGCCTCGTCGTGCACGTACTCCGGCGACGCCTGAATCATCACACGATACACCTTTGTGAAGCGGTTGAAGTTGGAGGCGTAGATGCCGCCGTAGTAGCCACCAAGTGTGGACAGCACTTCCGCGGGAGAGATGCCTGCGCGTTTGCATTTGGCGGCATCCACATCCACTACATATTGCGGGTAGTCAATATTGTAGCTTGAATAGGCCGCCGCTATCTCGGGCCTTGCCCGCAGGGCGTTCAGGAAGTTCTGTGTCACCTCGAACAGTTCGCGCACGCCGTGGCCCGTCTTGTCCTGCACGTGAAACTCGAATCCGCCGCCCGTGCCGTAGCCCGGTATCATGCCCGGCGCCAGCACGAACACGTTAGCCTCGTGGATATGTGCCGTGGCGCCGTAGATCTTGCCCATTACGGCTTTGTTGTCCTGTCCGCGGTCTTTGCGCTCGTCCCACGGCCGCAGTTTGACGATGAGCATGCCCATGTTGTTGCCCGTGCCGGAGATGATGCCTTCGCCTGCCACCGTGTTCACGCGCTCCACCTCGGGGATACTCCTTACGCATGAGTCGATTTGCTGCATGATGTGTGCCGTCTGCTTGACGCCGCTGCCGGTAGGGGTGCTCACGTCCACCATCAGGATGCCCGTGTCCTCGTCCGGCACCAGCCCCGTCTTCGTGGTCTGCAGGAAGAATACCAACAGGGCCACTGCCACACCGATACTGCTCCACACCAGCCATTTGCGGCGGATGAAGAACATCGCTGCGCCGGTGTAGTGTTTCATCAGCGCGTTATACGACGTGTTGTAGGCTTTCCGCACGCGCTGTGCCACCTTGCTGCCCTCGCCCTCTTCGGGGTTGGGCTTCATCATGATAGCGCACAGCGCCGGACTGAGCGTCAGGGCGGAGACGAACGATATGCCGACCGCCACGGCCATTGTCAGACCGAACTCGGTGTAGAACACACCCGTCGTGCCGCCCATGAACGACACGGGGATGAACACCGCCATGAAGACGAGTGTCGTGGTGAACAACGCCGCTGTCAGACCGCCCATAGCGTCCACTGAGGCCTTGTAGGCTGACTTGTAGCCCGCATCGAAACGGGCCTGCACCGCCTCCACCACCACAATCGAGTTGTCCACCACCGTACCGATAACGAGCACCAGTGCAAATAGTGTCAATAGGTTGAGTGTGAATCCTGCTACCTTGATGAAGGCGAATGTGCCTATCAGCGACACGATAATTCCTATCGTCGGAACCATCGTGGCACGGAAGTCTTGCAGGAAGAAATACACCACCAGCACTACCAACACCACGGCGAGCAGCAGCGAGATAACCACGTTCCGGATGGAGGCAAACAAGAAGTCGTTGGCGTTCTCCAAGGTTACCAGCTCCAGGTCCTCCGGCAGGTTCTCCTGCACCTGTGCGAACAGCTTGTCGATGTCGCGGTTGATTTGGGTGGCGTTGGACCCCGCCGTCTGGAACACCAGGTTGCCGATGCCGGGTGCGCCGTCCTGCAGGCCCGAGTAGTTGTAGTTGTTGATACCCAGCGTCAGGGTTGCGATGTCTTTCAGCCGGAGCACTTCGCCTGTGGGCAGGGTGGTGATGACCATCTCGCCGAATTCCTCCTCCGTTACGCGCCGCCCGCGGTATTTCATCGAGTACTGGAACGTCTGGTCGAAGTTTTCGCCGAACGAACCTGTCGGCATCTCTATGTTCTGCTCGCCCAGCAGCGCGGCGATGTCTGACGGCACCAGTCCGTATTGCGCCATCTTGCTTGGGTTGAGCCAGATACGCATTGCGTAGTCGCCGCCCATCACTACCACTGTGCCTACGCCTTGGATGCGCAGCATCTCGGGCTTGATGTTGATATTGATGTAGTTGGCGATGAACTCCTCGTCGTAGGTGCCGTGCGGGCTATACAAGGCGAAGGTACGCAGCATCGACGGCTGTTTCTTATAGGTCGTCACGCCTATCTGGTTCACCTCCGCGGGCAGCAAGCCGGTAGCCTGCGCGACACGGTTTTGCACATTGACCTGTGCCATGTCGGCATTCGTTCCCTGACGGAAATAGATGCTTATTTGTGCCGACCCGGAGTTGCTGGCAGTCGAGGTCATGTACATCATGTTCTCCACGCCATTGATAGCCTCCTCCAGCGGTGCCACCACCGACTTCTGTATGGCGTCGGCGCTCGCACCCGGGTATTGCGCCATCACCACCACCGTAGGCGGAGCGATATCGGGGAACTTCTCAATAGGCAATGTCGTGAGCGAGATAATGCCTAACAATACGATAAACACGGAAATTACGATAGACAGCACCGGTCTGTCAATAAAAGTCTTTACGTTCATTATATGGTTGTTTGGTTTGTTTGCTTTTGCGGGCGGGGCTCCGGCTTGTCCTGTATTCCAGCAACTCAGGCTTATCCTGCTCTTCCGCACAAAAAAAGCACCCTATACATAAATGTAAAGGATGCTGTACATGTCCGCTTTGTCCGTCAGCTGACGGGTCTGCGACTATTGTCTTGAACAACGAACTCCAATAAAGCAGGAGTCATCTCCAGACACCTTTTGGTAAAACGGTGCAAAAGTACTGCTTTTTCCTGACATGGGCAAGCAAAATCGAACAGAGTTTTGCCTGTACAGCCCTGTGTTTCGCCGGCACTGCTTGCGGCTCCGCGCCGTGATGACGGTTCTCTTGGAGCAAGGTCGGCTGTCCGGGCACAGGCTTCGGTGAGGGCTTCTTTTGGGGCTTGTTGTACATGTCAGAAATATATCGTACCTTTGCACTATGTTTTCGTTCTGCAGAAAATACGTGATGCCGATGCTCCTGCTGATGCCGGTGCTGTTCGCCATAGCGCTGACTATAGACGAGTATAACGACCACCGTCGGGCGACGGAAGGCCTGCGTGTGGAAGTTTGCGCAGAGATAGAGGCGGTGGACTTGGAGTGGGACGGGAACGGGACGGACAACGGCGACGGACAGCTGATGCAGAGCGTGGCACTGCAGCCGGAAAATGTGCCGGCCGGTACCGCCAGCCAGTCTGCCGGACAAAACGCGGCCCTCATGTCGGACGCTATGCGGCGAGGTCTGGTGCACCACTATGCTCCCCTCAGAAACACACATAACATACACTATATACTGATATGACTGCATGGTATAGACCCCGACGGGTTTATACCATTTTTATAACCCAATAACACTATGACACTTCTGTTACAGATTATCACGCTCATCGGTTCCGTAGCGATGCTCATGTACGGCATGAAGGTGATGAGTGAGGGCCTGCAGAAAATGGCAGGCAGCCGCCTGAGCAACGTGCTCGGGACAATGACCACCAACCGTTTTACAGGCGTACTGACCGGCACTTTCATTACGGCGGCCGTGCAGTCGTCCACAGCTACAACGGTGATGACCGTGAGCTTCGTTTCGGCGGGCATCCTTTCGCTTGCGCAAGCCATCTCGGTCATTATGGGTGCCAACATAGGCACCACCTTCACGGCATGGATTATGGTGCTCGGCGGCGGCTCGTTCGACCTCAGACTGGTGGTATATACCACCATCGTGCTTGCCGTGGCGCTCATCTATACCAAGCGCAACGCCAACCTGGGCGACTTCCTCATCGGTCTGTCGCTGATGCTGCTCGGCCTGACGACGCTGAAGCTCAACGCCACCGAGATGCACCTCGACCAGCTGGCTCCCGTGCGCAACTTCTTCGTGGCGACTTCCAGCTGGGGCTACGGCAGCTATTTCCTTTATCTGTTAGTAGGTGGCATCCTGACCTTTGCCGTACAGTCGTCGGCAGCCATCATGGCTATCACTATGACGCTCTGCTCGACCCACGTGCTGCCTATTGATATGGGCATAGCGCTTGTATTAGGCGAGAACATCGGCACCACCATCACGTCGAACGTGGTGGCGCTCTCCGCATCGGTGCAGGCTCGCCGTGCCGCCCTGGCACACCTGGTGTTCAACTTGTTCGGCGTCATCTGGGTGCTGTGTGTGTTCCGCTGGTTTGTGGGCGGCGTGTGCAACCTATGGGGTGTGGACTTCACGCCTGGTCTGCCGAGCGATGTGTCGCCCGACAAACTGAATGCCGTACTGGCCACCTTCCATACTACCTTCAACGTCACCAACACCCTCATCCTGATATGGTTTGTTCCGCTGTTGGAGCGTCTTGTCACGTTTATCATCCCATCGAAGCCCGAGCAGAAAGATACCGACAGCCAGTTGCGCTTCATCTCCGGCGGTCTCATGTCAACCTCCGAGCTCTCAATCCTGCAGGCATGGAAAGAGGTGCATGTCTTTGGTGTCCGCACCCAGCGCATGGTGGGCATGATTCACGACCTCTACCGTGAGCAGGACGATGCGCAGTTCACGGCCATATTCTCCCGTATAGAGAAATATGAGGGCATCTGCGACCGCATGGAGTATGAGATTGCACAGTATCTCAACCAGGTGGCCGACGGCCGTCTCTCCGACAACTCGAAGCACGAGGTGCACAAGATGCTGCGTATCGTGGGTGAGCTGGAGTCGGTGGGTGATGCCAACTACAACCTCTCTCGCTATATCCGTCACAAGCACGACAATCATCTTGCCTATACCGAGTATCAGGACAAGAATGTTGAGATGATGCTTTATCTCGTGAGCGGGGCGGAGACCAAGATGGTGGAGGCGCTGGAACGCGGGCATATCACCGAGGACGAGTTCCTTGAGATGACCAACATGGAGAACGAAATCAACAATTTCCGCGACGAACTGAAGACGCAGAACATGCAGCATATCACCGACAAGGAGTACGACTATTCCACCGGCGTGAACTATATGGATATCATCCTTGAGATGGAGAAGATGGGCGACTACATTATCAACGTGGAAGAGGCCATCTACGAGCACAAGCACGACAAGTAAGCCCAAGGGAAGCCGTCTGCAAAAAGCAACGGGAGACGCAAGCGCGTCTCCCGTTGCTTTTGGTTGTTCCGGCTGGTTCTTACTTCACGCCTCCGCCGAGCGCTTGGTAAAGCTTCACTACGCCTTGCGCTTCGTCTAACCAGTCCTCCAGCTGCGAGGTCTGTGCGTCAAGCAATGCCTGTTGGGCATAAATGACCTCCAGATAGGTTGTAGATCCGTTGTTCATCAGCGAGCGTGTTTTGTCCATAGCCCGGGTGAGGGCTTCTACCTGTTGCGTGTGCTGTTCGCGCTTGAGGCGGGCTGTTTGGCATTGCAGCAAGGCATCGTTCACCTCGCTGCCCGCCTTCAGCATCTGCTGCTCAAACTGCAGCAAGGCCTGTTCGTATTGCGCTTTTGAGATATCATAGTTGGCCTTGATGCCGCCGTGAGCGAAGATGGGTTGCACCAACGATCCGACGAGCGAGGGCACGAAAGCCCCCACGAAGGCGGCCGAGGCATCGATGCGGATGGATGGGAAGAACATGGAGCGGGCATGTTGCACGCCGTAGAAGTACTGCTCCAGATTATGCTCTGCCTGCCGCACATCCGGACGGTTGCTGAGCAGTTGTGCCGACACGCCTACCTGCAACTCTTCCGGCAGTACCTGCGCCTGCATGGTGCCGCGCGCAATGGGTTGCGGCGGTTGCTTGAGCAGCAGACACAGTCCGTTCTCCACGTTGCGGATGCCCTCTTGCAAGTCCAGCACGCCGGCCTGTATGGCATAGCAGGTGGCCTGCGTCTGACTTACGCTCACCTCGTTCATCATACCCGCCTCTTTCATCAGGTCCATCACACGCACTGTCTCCTGCCATTTGCGGGCGGTGGAGTCGGTAACGAGCAACAGTTGGTCCATCATCAGCAGCTGGAAATACAGCGATGCCACGGTAGCCACTATCTGCGTCTGTGCCGCCTCGCGGATGTCCTGCGTCATGAGCAGGGACGCTCCGGCCTTGCGCTTTTGGTTGACCAGTTTGCCGAAGAGGTCAATCTCCCAGTCCATGGCCACGGGAATGGCATAGCCCCAGCCTTTCGCCGTCTCCGATATGTTGTAGCCGCCTTTCGGCGCAAACGTGAAACCGGGTACGAAGGCCAGTTTGGAGGCCTGGTAGCCAGCTTCCGCCTGACGTACGGCATATTCTAACGAGCGGAGGTCGCTGTTGCGTTCCAAGGCCGTTCCTATCAGAACTTGCAATTGCGGGTCGGTGAAGATCTCTTTGTAGGAGAGCGAGGCCAGCGTTGCGGAGTCGGTATTTTCTGTCACGCCGGTGCCGTACAGTCCTTCGCCTTTTATCTGTTCCGGACGGGAGTATTTGCCGTACAGCCCGCAGGAAGAGAGCATGGCGCCGAGGACCAATATATATACTATCCGTTTCATTGTATAGTGTCTTGTCGTTTGTCTTATTCCACTTCCTCTCCATCACGTACCAGTCCTGCCCCTTCGGCGATGATGCGCTCGCCGGCTGTGAGGCCGCTGCTGACGATGTACTGCTTGCCGTCCGGCATGGCTTCCACTTGAATCAGGGTGGCAACCGCCTTGCCGTCAATGACGCGATAGCAGAAAGTCTTGTTCTGAATCTCATAGGTGGCCGTCTGCGGTATGACGATGACGTTTTCCCTTGTCTCGGGGAGAACCACGTTGCATGAACCGCCTGACAGCAGCAGCCGGTCGGGGTTGGGGAATACGGCACGCACGCTGACCGCCCCCGTTTGCTTGTCAATGATGCCGCTGATGCTCTCAATGCGCCCTTTGCAATTGTAGGCGCTGCCGTCCGCCAGTTGCAAACTCAGGTCAGGCAACTCGTTGATGGCTTTGCCGATGCTTCCGTACTGTCGTACTAATGCGAGCATCTGCGCCTCTGTCATGGAGAAATACACGTACATCTCGCTGTTGTCGCTCACCGTCGTCAAGGGCTCCGGCATCTGCGGCGACACAAGCGAGCCTACGCGGAACGGCAGACGCCCCACCACGCCGTTGCAGGGCGCTTTCACCGTGCAGTAGCTCAGGTTCTGGCGTGCGTTGGTCACGCTGGCTTCAGCCTGTGCCAGACCGGCGCGCGCCGTGAGCAACTGGTTCTCCGCCACGCGCAGGTCGTACTCTGATATTACTTTCTCTTCGTACAGCTTCTGCTTTGAGGAGTAGGTCAGCTCGTTGGTCTTCACGGCTGCTTGGGCAGCCTCCACGTTTGCTTCCGCTACACGCAACGCGGCTTCGAAGTTCACGCGGTCGATTTCAAACAGCGGTTGGTTCAGTTTCACCTGCTGCCCTTCCGACACGCACAACTTGGTAAGGAAGCCCCCCACCTGCGGCAGAATCATGATGTCCTGCTTGCCCTGTATGGCCGCACTGTAGCGGGCGGACAGACTGACGGCGGACGGTGTGGCACTTATGATGTTGCGTTCCGCTTGTGGATGGTTCTCGGGCTGTTTGTGGCAGCCGCAGCAGAGCAGCACGGCCGCCAGAATAATGGTAATCTTTTTCATATATTTGTTATTGTTCTGTTCTCTATTCTCTAATCATGCGGTCTCGCACAAAAAAAGCAACCGATACATACTGTAAAGGTTGCTGTACATGTTCGCGCAGGGCGACTATTGTCTTGACAACGAACTCCAATAAAGCAGGAGTCATCTCCAGACACCTTCTGTTTCCGGCTTTTCCTAAAAAGCGGGTGCAAAGGTAGTGCTTTTTTTCGGAACGGGCAAACAGGAAAAATACTTCACGGGGCAAACACATCGTATATGATACTGACAGATTGCTGTCTTTCTCTGCGGCCGTCCTACAAAAAATCAGGAGGGCTTGCACTTGTCAGCAAAAAGCAGTACTTTTGTGGAAACAATCGGACGGGCAGAACAGAAGTCAAGAGCTAATAGCCGCCATCCGTAGCCGACCTGCTGCATTTGCCCGACCATCGACTTCCGGATTTATGAACAGAACAAAAATATATCTTCTCCTTTTTCTGACGATTTCTTGTCTGTGCTCCCATGCAGAGCCCAGCAAGGGACTGCTGTTCTTCTACCGGAGCGGCAACTGGGTGGATAATTACTTGCGCAGAGGTATTGACACTACATATATCGACCTGCCGGAACACAGCTGGCGGCTCGCCTACACCAACGCGATGGTGGGCGTCAACTCCAACCTGACTTCCACCTCCGATGTAGCCGGACACGGTACGATGAACTTCAGCCTTCTCAACAAGACGACGCCCAGCGTGGACTTGGGTTTCTATGCCGCCTACCGCGGCTTCGGTTTCGGCTACAGCTGGGATGCGCTGCATGCATACGCGCAACGGCTCAGTTTCTCGCTCGGCAGTAAGTTCATCGGTATCGATTTCGGCATCCATACCAGCACCAATATCAACACGTCGCTTCTCATCGGGGACTGGGCACTGAACGATTTCTCCAAGAACGAGATTATCATCACCAACGCCAGTTTCAACCTCTGGTACGCACTCAATGCCGCCCACTATTCCCATCAAGCCGCCGTCAAGCAATCGTATATCCAGAAGAAGACCGCCGGTTCGCTTCTGCTCCACCTCTCCTACCTCTCCAGTCAGGTGGCGCTGTCCGATACCATGAAGGTGCCAGAAGTGGACATGCCCCTCCTGCCGGCACTGATGTCCGACCTGACGGCTGTCCGCACCAGGCAGATAGCTGTCGGCCTCGGCTACGGCATCAATTACACGCCTAATCACGGCAAGGTTCTTCTCCATGCCTCAGCAGCCGCCATGCTGGTCACCTATTCCGTCAATCTCGTCTCGTTCTATCTGCCGGACAGCATTGCCAACGGCCTGCCCGGCGAGCCGATGTACAACCTCCAACCGTCGTTCCCCGTCCATGTGTCCGGCAACATGCGCGCCGCCGTGAGCTGGGAAATCAACAAATGGGTGCATCTCAACGTCTGG
This sequence comes from Paludibacteraceae bacterium, assembly GCA_017464025.1. Lineage (GTDB taxonomy): Bacteria > Bacteroidota > Bacteroidia > Bacteroidales > Paludibacteraceae > Colicola. The sequence goes on from JAFUEI010000045.1 coordinate 9,748, forward strand.
GCGACGGCGGAGAATATCCGCTTCCGCTCCAAGACAACCGCCAACTACAACATCATCTCTCTTGAGAACTGGGACTGGAAAGTGCAAGCCTCCGTAGGTATTCGTCTCGGGGCGGGAAAAGACAGGGTGCAACGGGCATTGGGAGTTTCCGGCGTGAAGAGCGGAGCGGGAGGGGAAACCGGCAAAAAAAGCCGATTCCCCAAATGGCTGACCGACTTCTTCTGGAGTCCGAAAAACTAAAAGAGTACGCCGTTTGTGTTGTCCGCGCGGCACTTCTTACGAGATGGTGCTCCAGTCCACGGCGTGTTGCTTGAGACGGTGCAGCTGGTTGACAAGCAGGCTGTTCTTGCTCATCTGCAGTTCGGGGTCTTCGTCTAATATGTCGGATGCGGCATGGCGTGCCAGTTCCAGCAGTTGTCCGTCGGTGGAGAGCGAGGCTATCTTCAGTTCGAAGGGCAGTCCCGACTGCTGGGTGCCTTCCAAGTCGCCCGGACCACGCAACTGCAAGTCGGCTTCTGCGATGCGGAAACCGTCGTTGGTGGCTACCATGATGTCCATGCGTTTGCGGGTGTCTTTGCTCAGCTCGGTTCTGGTCAGCAGGATGCAGTAGCTCTGTTCCGCTCCGCGGCCTACGCGCCCTCTGAGCTGGTGCAACTGGCTCAAGCCGAACCGTTCGGCGTTTTCCACCACCATCACGCTCGCATTGGGTACGTTTACACCCACTTCGATCACCGTAGTGGCCACCAGTATCTGCGTCTCTCCGCGCGCAAAGCGCTGCATGTGTTCGTCTTTCTCTTTGGCTTTCATCTTGCCGTGCACCATGCTTACGCGGCAGTCGGGAAAGTGCTCCTGCATGTAGCGGTAGCCGTTCTCAAGGTCCACAAGGTCGCTCTTCTTGTTCTCCTCTATGAGGGGATATACCACGTATATCTGCCTGCCTTGCTGTATCTGTTCGCGCAGGAAGCGGTTGATGCTGTCACGCCGCAACTGGGTGTAATGCAGGGTCTGGATGGGTTTGCGTCCGGGAGGCAGCTCGTCAATCACCGATACTGACAGGTCGCCATATACCGTCATGGCGAGCGTACGCGGGATAGGGGTGGCTGTCATGACGAGTACATGCGGCGGATTGATGTTTTTGGTCCATAGCTTTGCACGCTGTGCTACGCCGAAGCGGTGCTGTTCGTCCACAATCACCAAGCCGAGGTTGCCGAATTGCACCGTGTCTTCTATCAGCGCATGCGTGCCTATCAGAATGTCAATCTGCCCTGCCATCAGGGCTTCGTGCAACGGTTCCCGTTGTTTTTTTGTGGTGCTGCCGGTCAGAAGGGCTATACGCACCCCGGTGCCTTCCAGCATGTGGCTGATGGTTTCCATGTGCTGGTTGGCCAGTATCTCTGTCGGGGCCATGATGCAGGTCTGGAAACCGTTGTCTTTGGCGAGCAAGGCCACCAGCAGCGCCACCAGCGTCTTGCCCGAGCCTACATCGCCTTGCAGCAGGCGGTTCATCTGCCGCCCCGACTTGAGGTCTGCCTGTATCTCTTTTACTACCCGCTTCTGTGCATTGGTCAGCGGGAAGGGCAGATGGTGGAAGTAGAAATCGTTGAAGGCGGTGCCCACACGCGGCATCAGGAAGCCGCCGGCCTGCTGTTCACGGCGCTTCACCTGCCTGAGTATCTGCAGCTGGATATAGAACAACTCCTCGAATTTCAGGCGCTCGCGTGCCTTTCGTAATGCGGCCTGGTCTTTTGGGAAATGGATGTTGAGCAGGCTGTTGGTCAGGTCTGTCAGGTGATACTGCTCCCGCAAAGCCAGCGGCAGCGTGTCAGGAATGCCTTGCTTGAGGTCAGGCATCAGTGCAGCGATGATTTTCCGCATCGCTTTCGAGTTGAGCCAGCCGGCTTTCATCTCACCCGACGTGTTGTAGTGCGGCTCCAACCCTTTTCGCGTCTCCGGATTTACTTTGCTCAGCAGTTCCAGTTCAGGGTGGACGATGTTGTACTGGTGGTTGTAGTACGACGGTTTGCCAAAGGCGATGTATTTCACGCCGCGCTGCAGTTTCAGGTACTGAATGCCTTTGAACCACACCAGTTCGATGCTGTCGTCACCGTCCGTAAATTCAGCGCTGAGACGTTGTCCCCGTCCGGCACCGATAATGTGCCAGTCGCGCAGTTCGCCGATGATTTGCACGTAGGTCTCCGTGTCTTCTATCTCACGGATGCGGTAGAACCGGCTGCGGTCGATGTATTTGTAGGGGAATACGTACAGCAAGTCCAGTGCGGTCTGCACCTTCAGTTCCTTCTTCAGCATCCCGGCCCGTTTCGGACCGACCCCCGGAAGGTAGGTGATATCTCGTTGCGATAGTTCCACCGGACAGATTTTGCGGACGTTACAGGTCTTTGCGGCGCTTGGGGCTGTATAGGTCCCGCACGGTCATCTTGCTGAAGGCCGACGGCCGTATGCTGTCGTTGCGGGTTGTGATGTCGGTGTGCATCGGGCGGGCTTCGCTCACGTATTGCTCCACAAACAGGTTCAACTCATCCGTAGTCATCGGGCCGCCGACGCTGATCTCATGACCGAGGCCGGTGTAGCGGTAGATGCAATACGGCAGGTTGTATTTCTCAAAGCGTTTGGCCAAGGCGTCTGCCCCGTAGAGTCCTTTGCTGAAGAACTCTATCTGTTTGTATGTCACGATGCGGTCGGCTGTGCCGTGAAAGAGCAGGGTGGGGGCGGGATGCGTCAGGGTCCATTTCACCTTCCCGTCCCGCGAATACACGGCTCCGCTGTATGCCACCACGCCCGCAGGGCGCCAGCCCGTAGGCAGAGCGGCAGCGCAGGGCAGACCGTTGCAGCGGGCATAGTCGGTCATAAGGGCAGTGATGGCACCTGCCGAAGAACCCTCTAAGATAATCTTCTGCGGGTCGATACCCAACTCTGTGGCATGGTCCACTATCCACTTCACAGCTGCTGCACAATCCTCTGCGGCTATATAGAACGCGTTCTCCAAGGCACTGAGGTTGGTGAGACCGACATCCTTCACGCCGCGCAGACCGAGGCGGTAGTCTATCGCTATGGCCGTATAGCCTTCCTCAGCCAGACGGCGGCAATAGTCGGCATCCCATTTCGTCTGCCGCGAACCGTTCACGAAGCCGCCGCCGAAGATGTGAACCACCGTATAGCCGTTCCCCGCGGCAGGAGTATATACGTCTAAATACAAGGTGCTGTCCCGCTCCACAAAGGCATAGGTCTGCCGGGCGGACAGCCGGCATGCACACACCGCTGCCAGAATAAGTATAACAATCTTTCTCATAGGGCAAAGGTATCTCTGAAGGGTACTTCCGGAAACTTTTCCTACCTCAATGCCTGATAGGTGACGTTGTGCATCAGCGTCTTGGGGTTGAAGCCAGAGAGGTTGGGCATGTTGTTGACGTACATCAGCACAATCAGTTTCTCCTTCGGGTCGATGATGTAGTCGCTGCCGAACATGCCCCCCCACCGCATTGACCCTTCGCTGACGATGGTGTTGTGTGCATTCTCGGGGGTGAACACGTCCCATGCCATGCCGAAGCCTATCTCGCCCCGCATGCTGCCGGTGCCGTTCTTTTGCATCATCTCCAGAGTCTTGCGCCCGATGATGCGCTTCTCGTTGAAAGTACCGCCGTTCAGTATCATCTGGCAGAACTTAGCATAGTCTTCTATAGTGCCGCACAAGCCTGCCGAGGGTGAGCAGAAGGTGCCTGCTCCCGCGTATGGAAAGGTCTGCAGCATCTCGTTGTCTGACAAGCACAGACTGCCGCGCGGAGCCCCCTGATAGGCTGTGCCGTGGGGCAGGGTGCTTACTTCGCGGTCATCGGCGTTCTGCTTGTAGCTGTAGAGTTTTACGATGCGGTCCTGCTTGTCGGCCGGCACGTGGAAATAGGTGTCGTGCATGTCGCAGGGGTCCAGCACACGCTCTTTCAGGAAGCTGTAGAAGTCCTGACCCGACACAATCTCGGCGATGCGCCCGAGCACGTCTATATTATAGGAATACGTGAAGTCTTCTCCAGGGTCGTGCTTGAGCGGAACGGTGGCCATACGGCTCACATTCTGTGCCAGCGTAATGCTGTCTAACGTGTTGTGGCCGGCTACACCCTGCTGGCGCAGAATCTTGTCGAACACGCCATCGTAGCAGATGCCCGAGGTGTGGGTGATGAGGTGACGGAGGGTGATGTCGCGTTTGGCAGGACGGGTTGTGTAGGTGTCGTTCTTCGCGTTGTAGCTCACCAGCACCTGCGGGTTGGCAAACTCCGGCAGGTATTTCTTCACGGGCTCGTCCAACTGCACCTTCCCTTCTTCAAACAGCGTCATGAAGGCAATGACCGATATGGCTTTCGTCTGCGAGGCGATACGGAAGATGTCATCTGTCCGGCAGGGGATGCCCGCTTCGCGGTCGCGCCAGCCGAAAGCGCGGTTGTGGACAATGCGCCCGTTATGTACCACCATTGTCACGGCATGGGGCATCACGCCCAAATCGATATATCGCTGGAAGGCGGAGTCGATGAGCGGCAGGCGATCGGTGTAGAAGGCATCGCTTACGTCCGCCCCGCATGTGAGTTGCTGCGGAGCCTTTTCGGTTTCGGCGGCAGGCCGGTGGCTGCAGGCGGCGGGCAGCAGAACAGCCGGCAGCAACAGAACAACCGGCAGCAACAGGGTATAATACTTGCTTTTCATCTTGGTTTTCTCATCAGATTATTGTCTATAGACCCTATGACTCTATAGACACGCTGTCAACTTAAAAAAAGAGGAGACATAGCGTGCTATGCCTCCTCCTGTTTGCTTTGCTGATTATTGCAGTTTGAAGTTCACGGGCACGGTGTACTTCACACGCACCGCCTTGCCGCGCTGCTTGCCGGGTTTCCATTTCGGCATCGACTTGATAACGCGCACGGCCTCTTTGTCAAGCGATGCATCGCCGCCTGAGCGCACCACTTCCACGTCAACAATCGAACCGTCCTTGTTCACCACGAACTGGCAGATTACACGGCCTTGGATACCGTTCTCCTGCGCAATCACGGGGTATTTCACGTTCTCGCTCAAGTATTTGAAGAGGGCGGCCTGACCGCCGGGGAACTCGGGCATCGTCTCTACAACCACGAATACCACTTCCTCTTCCTCCTCTACGGGCTTTACTTCCTCTACGGGAGGAGCTATCACCACTTCTTCTTTCGTCTCTTCCGATGTGATTTCCACATGCTGCGTCTCCACGTTGTCTTCTACCACGTTCAGCACTTCCACTTCCTGCACTGGTGGGGGTGGGGGCGGAGGAGTTACATCCTGCGAGGTTTGCTGGATTTCAATTTCGTCCTCAATGAGGAAGTCGGTGTCGGTGATCTCATACTTGGTCACCTCTTTCTCTGTCCATTCAAGGGCAACATAGCAGATGCTGAGCACAAGCACAAAACCCATCAGCAGATAGGTCAGCTTCTTGTCCTCCAAGCTTGCCTTTTGTGACTTCTTGATTTGCATATTCTTAATGGTATTATGTTATGGCGTATGAAAAGGCTCTGCGCCTCAGCGCCCTCTCGGAGCGCATTTCACGGTACAAATTTACGCATTATTTTCGACTCTGCAAACCGTAGGGGCTATTTTTTTGGAAAAAAACAGTTGTCCCTTTAGCAAGTCGGGGAAAATACCTACCTTTGCAATCCATAGTATGAAGCAGTCGTTAAGGAACATATTGCGGGGCGAGCTGGTACGCAATTCTGCCAAACTACTCTCGGCCAACGTGGCGGCCCAGGCCATCGGTCTGCTGGTCTATCCGCTGCTCACCCGCCTCTTCTCCCAGGCCGATTTCGGACTGCTTTCGCTCTTCCTCAGTATCGGTGGCGTGCTTGTTATCCTCTCTACGGCTGACTATCAGTTTGCAGTCCCGCTGCCCGAAAACGACAAGCAGGCAAAGGGTGTGTTTCAGACCGGCCTGGCGGTACTGCTGGCTGTCACGGCTTTCGAATGTCTGCTGTTACCTTTTTCCCAACCAATTGCCAATGCGCTCCATGCTCCCGATCTGGCCCGTTATCTGTGGCTGTTGCCGCTCTATGCGGCCGCCCTTGGCGGTTGGCAGCTGTTCAACTATTGGTTCACACGCCATCGGCAGTTCGGTCTCGTTTCTGCCTATCAGGTGGCTTTGCCCCTCCTCGCTGCCGGATTGAAACTCTTGTCGGGTGTGATGCACGTGCCCGCCGGCCTCATCTATTCTACGGTTGTTGCATCCCTTGTAGCCCTGCTGCTTCCTCTGTTCGTCGCAAAACCCGAAGTCAAGCCCCGTCTCCTGCCCTTCGATAGGCAGAACCTGCTGCTCAGCGCCCGCCGCTATGCCAACTTCCCGCTCTATTCGCTTCCCCGCTCGCTGCTCAATGCCGTGAATGGAAATCTGGCGATATGGATGATAGTGCCGGTATTCGGACTTTCGGTGAACGGCTGTTGGGCAATGGCGATGACGCTGGCATTTACGCCGATAGGTATAGTCATGAACTCGCTCTATCAGGTCTTTTTCCCGCGTTATGCCATGCACGTGCAGCAAAAGCGGGCCGTCTTGCCCCGTTTCCGCCGCTGGGCCCTGCTGGTGCTGTGCGCCGTGGTGCCCTGCTTTGTCGTTCTCGCTTTCCTACTCCCCTGGCTGGTGAGGCTGCTGCTTGGCGAAGGTTGGGAACTGACAGCCGATATGATTCGCCTCTTCCTGCCTTGGTTCGCTTTGCTGGCGGTGATACTCCCATGGGAGTTCCTGCCCGATGTGTTCGGACAGCAGAAATATAATCTTTATCTGGAAGGCTTAAAGTTCTTGCTCCGTGTCGCCGCTCTGGCGGTCGGCATCCGGCAAAAAGATATCATGCTGCTCACGCTGCTCTATAGCGCTGCCGGCTGTCTGTCGGCGCTCATTCAGTGGGGGTGGTATGGTCACCTGCTGCGGCGCTACGAACACAACCGCTAATTCCCCTTTCCCGTCATAGAAGTTTCCTGTCTTGCAGCGTACCAACGGCTGCCAATACGCTTAGTGCCTGCATCCGTCCTTGCCAGCTGTCTTGCCGATAGACCTGTCTCACGCGTTTTTGCAGTTGCGGTTCGCTGTCCAACAGACCGATATGCCCGTTGTAATAGGTGTCAATATACGCGGCTAACGACGGATTCTCCTGCAGCCACCGCATAGTCGGGTTCATGGCAATCTGTCCGTCTTCGTTGTTGAAGTCGTACAGATGCATGCGGCGCGACAAGCTTTGCACCACTCGTTTTCCCAAGTCGCGCAGGGCGATATGCCGGTGCGCAATGTAGATTTCGCTGGGGCGCTGTCCGATTGTCTTTCCGTTGTGCGGCCATCGTGCGGCTTCCGGATAGCACCGTTTCACCCAACGGTCGTACAGCCGATAGTTGAACCGGTGCTGCTCGGGAATGGAGAGTACGTATTCCAGGAAGTCGGTATCCAAATAGGGCGAACAGGTCTCTGTTACGTTCTGCAGCCATAGCGTTACGGCAGGCTGGTAGCAGTTGAAACTTCTGGTGTACAGATAATATATGTTACGACTCTCATACCGTGTCAGATAATCGGTCGGCATCAGCAAGCGGTGCTCAGGGAAAACGGGCTGTAGGGCGCATTCGCTCCACCGGTAGCCTTTCCGTTCGCGGTCGATAGGCGAACTCACGATGTCGTCCCCGCCTACGCCTGTCGGCATCACCCCTGCGGTTTCTGTGTGCAGTTCCATGGTCGCATACTGCATCTCCGCTGCTCCCGCGTAATAGACCTGCTGGTCAGTGGCTCGTACGGCGGCGTCAATGTTTTTCAGGAAATCGCCGCCGTCCAGGGCCTTGTAATACCATGGCAGACCCAAGTGTCCGGCAATGGAGGCAGGAACCCTGTGGTCGGCAAAATCCTGCGGTGCATACGTGTAGGTCTCTATCGGTTCTTCACTCATGTCATGGGCCACCCATGTCAGCATGCGGGAATCCAGTCCTCCGCTCAGCGGAAACAGGTTGCGAAGCCCGTATTGCTTGTTCTTGCGCACAATCCGCCCGACGGCCTGCCGGAACAGCCGGTCCAGTTCCGTCACCTCTTCATCCTCTGTCCGCTGCCGGTAGTGGTTGGCAAAGCGGTGGTAGCGTCTCACTTCCAACCGTTTCCCTTGAAGGCGCAAATACTCGCCCGCCTGCAGACGCCTGATGCCGCTTACCACGGTCTGCTCCGTTGGGGAAAAACCGAAACTCAGCAGATTGTACAGTCCGGCTCTGTCCCATCCCTTGTCTGATGTTTGGCCGGCAAGGTCTTGCAGCGAAGAGCTGACGCGGATATTCTCGCCCTCCTCTGTGTAGAACAAGAGCTTGCTCCCCTGCTGGTCGGTATATATGATACACACATCTTGCCGTTTGTCGTATAGCAGACCGCAGAACGAGCCCCGCAGGCGTTTCAGGAAAGTCTCGCCGTATTGCTCGTAGAGCGTCCGAAACAAATCCGTGCCTGTCTCTACGGCATATTCCGCTTGCAGTTCGTCCAGATTCAGTATTACGCCTTCGGTGGCGATGAAGTACTGCTCCGTGTCTGCAAACAACTTGTCGTTCATGAACTTGCACAGTGTGTGCTGGCGCACAAACAGTCTGTCGCCGCTCCACTCGCGCATCAGAGTCCCCGTTGTCTGGCGGGGTTGCCGGCTACGCATCTGCCGGGCATCGGGTCCGTATGTAACAGAGAAACCGTACATCGTCTTTATAGCGCTCTCAAGGCGCGCCTCTTTCTGTCCAACCACCGGCCGGCCCTTGTCAGCGGGCTGATATGCAGACCAGCCCGCTCGGTCTGCGTGAAACAAACTTTCTCCGGCAGACGCTCGCCTGTCGCTTCCAGCACCCAATAGTCTCCTATATGGCGGTAGTCTTGCGCAATAGGCAGTGTGGTCTCTTCGCCTGCAGGCACCCACAGCATCACCTCTTTGTTGTCAGGATGCACAGTGTCCTTGCGGTCGAAGCAAAGATAAATACAAACCATCGGGCTGGCCTCTTCCACCAAACGGTCAAAGTAGGCCATGCGCCGCTCGGCATAGTCTTTCAAGCGTGCCGTCGCTTCGCTGTAACGACGGCTCCGCACATTCTCAGGATACAGCCTCCTGTCACGCTCCGCTGCGTTAGTTATGCGCTCTGCCTCTTGCAGGCAGCTGTCAAGAGTCTGCCGCATGGCTTCCCGTATGCAGTCGCAATAGGCCTTTTTCGCACATTCCCTGAAGTCCTCATGCTGCCACAAGTAATAGTACAACCCCTTCTGTGCACTCTCCTTTGTCCGTCGCGGTGATGCCGCCCACAGCACTTCCGCGGCCTTGCAGGCGGCCGGTGAACGGGGGTTGTTCAGCGACAGGTCGGTGTCCCAAAGCGGACCCGCACCGATGCGCTCCTCGCCGGATGTTGTACGGCAGGTCAGATACACGCTGCCCGCACCGGCATCCTGATTGCCTGTCACCTCTTGCGCCGCATACTGGACGGCCAACTCCCCGATGTCCGCTATGTCAGCATAATACGTGCCCGTTTCAGGGTCTGTGCCGTCCGCCTGCATAACGGCCGACTCAAAGAGGTTGTATATCCGCTCTATCCGCTCCCGCTCCGCTTGGCTGTACCCTTTGCCTTCTTTCAAACTGACGCTTGTCCCTTGCCGGGATACAAAGGTCGCATCATCCTCATAGCCGCTGATGTAGAGTATGGCTCCCTTCCCTGTGCATGTCTCTGTCGGACGCGTGGTCAGCAGATACAATCCCTTGTATTGGTTGTTTACGTAAAGCGACGCGTAGGCATAGTCCGCGCCGCCTAAGCCGCATCGCTGCGACAACTGCAACCCGACGGCATTGCGTATGAAACTTTCGTCAAAGGCGTTGGCAAGCAGGATATAGCGGCTTGACGCACGCATCCCCGGCAGCGTGATGGTGTCGTGCAATCTCAGGCTGTATGGTTTCTTCCGCTCCTGCCACGTACTGTTTCCCCGTCCTTTCAGTTGCAGGGCCTCGTCGGCATACAGCGTGTCCCCTCGTCCCGTGAGGAGCACGGTCGCTGGCCGGCTTTTGTAGGAACGGTCCTCCTGGTGTTGTGCCCATGCCGCCTCGTTCATCCTGAACTCGATGCGCAGAATCGTGTCCTCGTCAGAAGGCAATGGCTCCCTGGGCGTGTCGCGGCAGGCCGCCATCCACCACAAGGGTAATGACACGGCAAGCAGGCGGCAGTATCGTCTTATGCTTGCTGCCTGTGCCATACATACTTCTTTATAAAATACATGCCGAGTGCTGTCCCGCGGTATCTGTACGCGCTCCATTCGCCGCACAGGGCCGTCAGGGTCCCGCGTATGCCGTTCTTGAATTGGTAAACGGCATTGGTGGAGTGGGCCGAAGCGCCCATCTTCTCCATGTCAAACACCCGCACACCCGCTTCCTGCAGCGTCTCCAACAGCTGGCGGTACATCTCGAAACCGGCATACAGCCCGTCCGCCTTTGCTCCGTTGGCTGCATAAATCAGGCCGGCTTCCTCTCCGCGAAGGTGTATCAGGATAGTCGCTATGCGCTCCTTGTCGCTTGTCTCGAGAAAATACAGCCGGAAGCGCTTGTCGGCAAGCAGCATCGCTAACGATGCCGAATCTGCAGGGACCCGCAGGTGCTTGCGTCGCCCCATCTCTTCGTACAGTCGGACAAAGTCGGCGCAGTCGTCCTGTGTCGGATTTCCCGTGTCGGTCAGCTTCAGACCGGCCGATGCCGTTTTCTTCAGGTGGCGCCGCCAGTTCTCGTCATACGAAACGGGTTGCTGCAGGTCGATAAGTTTGGTCAGCTCATACGAGAACGACCCCACCGGCCGTAGGTAGCCGGCCTGACGCATCCCCACCTCGCAGGCGGCGCTGTATGGGCGGCGGCTGTTCACTTCCACAATCTGGCACCCCTGCCGGCGCAGGTCCTCATAGAACTGCTTGTAGGTCGAGGCCTTCGTCTCTTTATGGCGCAGACATTCGGTGTCAACCATCAGCATACTGAGCCCCCCGAATCGTTTCACGTGTGCGGCACAGCCGATGTTCTCGTCTAAGAAATAGCGTACACGCTCCTCCCTGCCTCCGCTCTGCATCCTTATCCAGCCTTCCGACTGGCTGAACGGAACGTCGGCCCACGTCCGCACGCTTTCGTAGAATATCTCTCTGCTTACTTCTTCCATGCCTTCCACAAAGCTATCGGTTTGCTGTATCTGCTCAGTTGGAAATAGGGGGTGGGCACGGCCCCGTACTGGCGGAAACTGTTCTCCACGCCCTCTATCATGCTCCCCTCGAAGTCCCAGGCCCGCGTGGTGCGGCTCACGCGCTTCATCGCTTCCCACACCACTAAGGTGGAGGCTCCGCTGGAGCGGTGTGCGGGGTGGATGGCCGAGACGAGCTCCCATGCACTCTGCTCGTTCCATACGGCGAACACGGCGGCATGGGTTTCTCCTGCGGCATCACGTGCGCGGGCTATCATGCCTTGCCCGCGTGCGCGGCTTGTGTCCACCGCGGAGCGTACTAACGCGCGGCTGAGCACATCCTTTGTGCCGCGGCCGGCCAACTGCAGGCATTGCAGGTCGTACAACTCGTCGGCCGTCATGCTGTAGTCCACGGTCAGACCGGCTTCTTGCGCCTTGTGTATCTGCTTCTGCTTGGCGTAGTCGAAGTGGTCGAAGACCTGCTGCATGTCGCTCAGGTCTTCTATCCGGTAGGTGTAGTGTGTCTCCTGGCTGTAGCCGGCCCAGTAGAAAGGCAGCCAGTTGGTGTACTTCGGTGAGCAGCGCACTTCGAAGAAGCTCAGCCTGAGAGCCTTCAACTGCTGCAGCAACTCGTTCTGCAGGCGTTTTTCGCGGCTCAGACGCTCCGACATACTCTCCCCCTCTGCGTCTTTTATCCATACGCCCGTATATTGCGTCAGTTGCGGGGTCATGGCATAGCGCATTCCCCATTTGTTGCCGTACAGAAAGGGCAGGGCAGCTTCCGGCCGGCCGTGCTTGCCACAGGCCAACAGCACGTCCCACTGCTTGCCGTCGGGCTGTGTCACGGCGTCCAACCACCACGGCTGCAGAAACAGCGGCACCTCTTCGGTCTGCCGGCAGAAGGATAGGTATTGCTCTTTCGGTGTCATGCTTCAGGATGAATAGTCAGGATGTGTCAGTTGGGGGAGCCTGCCCGCTGCAGCATCATCAGGTCGGCCACGGCTAAGGCCGTCATGGCTTCCACCACTGCGGGCGCTCTCAGCGCCACGCATACGTCGTGCCGGCCGTGTATGCGGATGCTTGTGCGGCTGCCGTCGGTGCATAGGGCTTCTTGCGGAAGGCTGATGCTGGGGGTAGGCTTGAACACGCATCGGAAGGTGAAGTTGTTTCCGTCGCTGATGCCGCCCAACGCTCCGCCCGACTGCGGGTTCAGTTCGCTGCCGCGCCGGCTGCGTCCCTCGAAGCCGCTGCCGTAGTCAAATCCCTTGCAGGCGTTGATGCTCATCACGGCACAGGCTATGCGTGCCTGCAGTTTGTCAAACAAAGGCTCTCCCGTACCGGCGGGCAGTCCGCTCACGGTGCAGCCTACGATGCCTCCTATAGAGTCGCCGGCCGTCTGCACCTCGCGTATGAGTGTCCTGATGCGCTCCGGCTCCGTCTCGCCGCCTGCTTCCAGCACGCGGGCGCTTATCTTCACGCCCTGCATCTCCAGCCATTGGGCGGCTATAGTACCGGCCACTACGCGGGCAGCCGTCTCGCGGGCCGAGGCTCTTCCGCCGCCGCGAGGGTCGCGCACGCCGTATTTGGCCTGATAGGTCAGGTCGGCATGTCCGGGGCGGAATACGTCCTGCAAGGCGGCATAGTCCTCCGGCCGGCTGTCGCGGTTGCGGATGATAAAAGCGATAGGGGTTCCCAAGCTCACGCCATCCCACAGCCCCGAAAGAAATTCCACTTCGTCAGGCTCTTTGCAGGCGCGCTGCGACATGGCAAGACCGTTTTCGTATTCTTCCGCGGGGAAGCCCGCCGGCAGTAGCCTGCCTGCTCTTCGGGCAAGGGCGTGCCTGATACGCTCCTTGTCCACCCGCAGGCCGGCAGGCAACCCGTCGAGCACGCCGCCTACGGCAACGCCGTGCGACTCGCCGAAGCTTGTGAAACGCAATATCCGCCCGATAGTGTTCATCGTCTGGTAGTAGCGCACAAAGGTAGCGCTTTTAATCCATATTTGCAAATTCCGCGGAAAAGCCCTACCTTTGCAACACCGTAACAGAAAATACCATGACCAACAAAGAACGCTATCTGCAATTTGCGGCGGGCCGCGCCGACCTGCCGCTCTGGCTTCGTCCCTGGTGGCTTGATGCCGTCTCCGCAGGGCGACGCTGGGATGTTCTTCTCATCACCGACGGTGCAGACAACTTGCAGGCGGTGATGCCTTACACGGCCGGCAAGCGCCTCTTCATGACCTATGTCAGCCAGCCTCTCCTTACCGGCTGGCAGGGGGCATGGATATTGCCTGAAGTGCAAGACAGCGTGGAGACCATGCACCATGTAGCCGAGGAGCTCAGCCGCCAGTTGCAGGAACTGGGCATTGCTTATTATACGCAGGCCTATCGTCCTGACTCTCTGCTGCCTGCTTTGCTCAAGCCTCTTGGTTTCGGTCTGAAAGAGCGGCGTGTACTCACGGTGGACACCTCCCGTCCGTTAGACTCCCTGTTGGCGGCTTTTGCCAAGGGCAAGCGGGAAGAGTTGCAGCAGGCGCTCACGCTGACTGTGAGCCGCGAGATGAATCCGGAGGACTTCTGGCGCTTCTGCCAGCAGGCCAACGATACGGGCGGCAGCCGGTTGGCCTGTACGCGCGAATTTTTTCTGGTCATCTATCAGAAAGCCATGCGTGAAGGTTGTGGCGAGATGCTCCGTGCGGTCGATGCGGAGGGGCATACCCTTTCGGCCGTCTTCTTGCTCCGGGACAGTGAGGCGCTGTATTACTGGCTGCCTGTCAGCCTGCCTCGTACGCGCGACAACGGTGCCGCTTCGCTGTTGGTGTGGGAGGCTGTCAAGCTGGCTCGTCAGCTCGACCTGCCGCTTGATTTCTGTCATCCCGCCTCGCGTCGGATGGCGGCGGGGTTGCGTCGTTACGGTGCAAAGCAAACAGCGCAATACATTGTATCGCGCTGCTACAAACCGTTCTTCCGTTTTCTCCGCCTCTTCGGGCGTCTGTGACGTTTCTGTCACTTGTAGAGACACATGCTGACGCGTCTCTCACACAAGATTCTGAGATAGGCATTTCGTGAGAGCCATTTGGTCAAATGGCTCTACAGATGTGTGTGGATATGAAGGATGCTTAGGCGGGGCGAATGGTCGGGGTGGGCAAGACGGGGGAGTACAGTGGGAGCGTGATAGTGACAGGGATATCCTGCATAACGTCTCTATGCGTTGTTTTTGGGGTGTCAGTTGTCGGCGGTGGTGACTTGGAGCGGTTGGCGGATGTGCCGGGCGGTGGCGGCGGTGGCACTGAACCAGTCGGCGTCGGCGGGATAGTGCCATTGGCTCCATCCTCCTCCGAAGTAATAGGTGAGCGTGTCGTCTGCCTTGTAGGGAGCCAGCGAGAGCAGGTGGCGGTCTTGTATGAGGACCTCTTGTGCATCAGGCATGACGACGGCGGCATAACTTCGCCCTTGTCGGATGCCTGCATCGCTGACAGCCTCTTCGGCATAGGCAATCCATGTGCCATTCTCGGCATAGGAGATGTTGTCGGTCGTTTCGTGGAGGAAGATGCCAGCGGCGAGTCGGAAGGTGTCGGGGAGCGTTTTTTCGCCGTCAGGGGCGATGGCAGCATCGTCAAACCACACAACGTCGGCCTTGTTGAGTTGTGCTCCGGCATCGGCGGTGACGGTGAGGGAGTGGTCGGGATAGGTGAGCCGGAAGACGACGCGCAGGGGCCCTTGGTCAATAACCTCCCAGTCTGTATAGTGGTTGCCGACCCTGAGTTGTGCATCCGCATAGGGTGCGATGCCTCCGCAGCCGAGCGTATGGGCGACCTTGTAGCAGTCGAGACCCTTTCCCCAATTGATGTGGTAGGGCAGTTGGAGACGTAGGTCGCGGTAGTAGAACGAGTCCACCACCAATTCGTCAGTACATTTGAGCCATAGATCCACGCCGTTGCTCGGGTTCTCGTCGGCGAGTGCGGGCCCATACATACGGTAGGCGGCGCGGTCGTTTTCCCAAGCGAAGTCGTCTTTCCGCTCGGGGACATAGCGTGCGCTCACGCGCGGCGTGACGTGGGCGGGTCTGCCTTTTCGCCAGACGTAGCGCTGTTGCATTCCACCGCGTATGTCGGCCACTTGGAATATGACCGACTGGGGCTCCTCTCCGCCGTAATACATCACCTGAAAGGGCACCTTGCAGCCTGTCTCGTCGTAAAGGGCGTAGCGGTCTGCGTTGTCGGCTGTCAGGCGGAGGGCGCCGGCGCTTACTTCGGCCATGTCGGCATAACGCTCGTCGAGGGAGGGGTTAGTGACGATGAGAGTGGTCTGCGGGGTGCATCCGCCGAGCAGGAGTGTGAGCAGGGCAGCCGTGCATAGGGATGAATAGCGGTTCATAGGTTGCTATGGTGCTGTATGGTTGATTGTCATTTGGGTTGCTTGCCGATATAGGCGAGAATGCCTCCATCCACGTAGAGTATATGGCCGTTGACGGCATCGGAGGCGCGTGAAGCGAGGAATACGGCGGGTCCTCCGAGCTCGTCGGGGTCGAGCCATCGTCCTGCAGGCGTCTTGGCGCAGATGAAAGCGTCGAAGGGGTGTTTTGCTCCGTCGGGTTGCGTCTCGCGGAGGGGTGCGGTCTGCGGTGTGGCGATATAGCCGGGCCCCAGACCGTTGCATTGGATGTTGTATTCCCCGTATTCGGAGCAGATGTTTTTGGTCAGCATCTTCAGCCCTCCCTTGGCGGCGGCATAGGCGCTGACGGTCTCGCGTCCTAACTCCGACATCATGGAGCAGATATTGATAATCTTTCCTTCGCGTCGCTGCATCATCTCGGGCAACACGGCGGCGCTGACGATGTAGGGGGCCACCAGGTCGATGTCTATGACTTGCTGAAACTCTTGCCGCGACATCTCGTGCATGGGTATGCGCTTGATGATGCCGGCGTTGTTGACGAGGATGTGTATGGGCCCGACCTCCCGATGGATGGTCTCCACGAGTTGCTTCACAGCCTTCTCGTCTGTGACGTCGCAGACGTAGCCGTGCACATTGCGTATGCCGAGAGCGTGGTAGTCGTTGACGGCTTTGTCGATGGCTTCCCGGCTGCGGGCGTTGAAGATGATGTTGTCGGCTCCGGCCTGTGCAAAGGCTTTGGCAATAGCGAAACCGATGCCGTAGCATGCGCCGGTGACCCAGGCATTCCTGCCCTGAAGAGAGAATAATGAATTGTTCATGGCGGTGTTGTTATCTGATGTCTGTTATTGCGCTGAAGTCCTGATCGCCATAGTCGAGATTCTCGCCGGCCATTCCCCAGATGAAGGTGTAGTTGTGTGTGGCGGCTGCGGAGTGGATGGACCATTCGGGGGAGAGCACAGCCTGGTCGCCGCGCATCCAGATATGGCGTGTTTCGTTCATCTCGCCCATGAAGTGGCAGATAGCCTGGTCTTCGGGGATGTCGAAATAGAAATAGGCCTCCATACGGCGGCTGTGGACGTGTGCGGGCATCGTGTTCCATACGGAGCCGGGAGCGAGCTCGGTCATGCCCATCTGCAGCTGGCAGGTGGGGAGCACTTGGTTCACAATCATCTTGTTGATGTCTCGTTCGTTGGACATCTCCAGACTTCCCATGTGCGCCACGACGGCATCGGCCTTTGTGATTTTCTTGTCGGGATAGGCGGTGTGGGCTGTTGCGGAAAGGAAATAGAACTTGGCGGGTTGTCGGCTGTCGAGGCTGCGGAAGGTGACATTCCGCTCTCCGCGTCCGATGTAGAGTGCTTCCTTGAAGTCGAGCTCATAGTGCTTGCCGTCCACGCTCACGATACCTTTGCCTTGCCCCACGTTGTAGATGCCCATTTCGCGTCGTGTCAGGAAGCAGGGCGCCTTGAGGGGGTCGATGCTCTGGAGGGGCAGCTCTTCGAGCACGGGCATGGCGCCGCCGACGACCATGCGGTCGTACATAGAATAGACCATGTTCACTTCGTCGGCGGTGAACAGTTTCTCTATCAGGAAGTCGCGCCTGAGCCGCGCGGTATCATACAGTTTCGCATCTTCGGGATGCGCCGCATAGCGGATTTCGTAGTTTGTCTTCATATCTTGTCGGTTGAATTTTATGTGATAGGTATGTTGTTGTTTGCGTTTTATTAGCGTGTCTGCCCGGCTTCCGGCCGCTGCTTCTCCTGTTTGAATTCCCAGAGCCAAGCCAGTTTCAGGGAGAGTGTCATGGTGTTGGAGTTGTCGAAGACATCGGCCTTTGCGTTGTTAAACAGCGTCCCCAGGCCGTATGCGAAGCGTGCTTCCAGCTGCCAGCAGCCTGCCACCGACCGGCCATACATGCCGGCTCCGCCTGCTGCTCCCCAGTAAAAGCGGTTGTCGGCGTGGGCATATTGCCGTGCATCCTCCTCCGGTCGGTTGTGCTCTGCGGAATACACGAGCGCGCCTATCTCGGGGCCGATGTTGATATATCCGCGGAAGCGCTTGCCGAAGTAGATATGTGCGAGGAAGGGCGTCTCTATGTAGTGCAGGTCTCTTGTGTAGCCTGTCTCAGTCTCGTGCCATCCGCGTTCCATCCAGTTGAGTTCCACCTGCAGACCGCAGTATTTGTGGCCGTTGTAGCGGAAAACGAGTCCGGCTGTAGCGCCCAAATGCGGATTCAGAGCCGACTGTGTGATGCGTGGTGAGAAGTGCATCATGGAAGCAGTCACGCCACCCTGCACCCCCAATTGATATTCGGGGCTGTCGAGTCGCGGCTGTGCTATTGCAGGCGCGAGCATGCAGAGCAGGGCTACTATGGCAGCAATCTTTCTGTTCATTTCTCAAGGAGGCGGAGTGCCGTGTTTTCGTATCCACCTTGGGGATTCGGCCTCAGGAAGCGTATGTCGGACTGCAGGCCCTCCCATTGCGTGCGGGTGATTCGCTCTTCCGCATCCATGTCGGGATCTTGTTGCAGCATGCGTATCAACCAGCATGTCAGGTCGTAGCCCAGCAGGTCGTAGCGCGGGGCCTTGTTTTGCAGTTCATGCCCGAACCAGCGCTTGTAGGCGGCGCTGTAGGCTAACAGCCGGAGGTCGAAGGGCTTTGTCGGGTTGAAGACCGAGGTGTAGAGTTGTTTTACGGGTATCTGCTCTTTCTGCCAGGCGTAGTGTGAGAAGAGCTCCACGCCGTCGCTGTGACTCAACTCTTCGATGCGTGGCATGAGGGGTTGGATGCCGGAGTATTTTTCGGTGTTGAATAGCAGTATGTTGCGCCGCTCAGGCACGAGGGCGGCCTTTACGGAATCGTTCATCAGCCGTTCCATGGTGGTCTGTGTGATGCTGAATCCTTGTGCGGCGAGGGTCTGTTTGAGCAGTCGCACCGATGTGGGTGCAGTGTTGTCTTCGTCGTCGAAGCAGACGAAGTTGACCTGCTCTTTCTCTGCGGCGAGGGCGTTGCATACGGCTTCGGCCTCTTGTTGTTCGGAGGGGTTGAACTGCAGGAGCCAGGGGTTACGCTGCAGGTCGCTCACCTTCTGCGTAAACGGCACGAGTACAGGCACATGGTTTTCGTAGCAGAATGCGGATGCAATGCTTACCTGTGAGGGGTAGGCGGGGCCGATGACGGCATCCATATTCTGCATCTCGGGCAGAGCCAACTGCTGGCGGATGTGGATGTCGGCCTTCTCGGTGTCGAAGGTGTAGAGTTCGAAGGTCTGCCCTCGCTCTTGGGCCTCATATACGGCCAGGAGTGCTCCTTCGTAGAACTCCAGGAAACGGTCGGAGTTGGCATCGCGTTTGACGCTGTTGGCCATCAGCGGCAGGAGGAAGGCGATGCGGATGGGCAATTCTCTGAGCTGTGTATCCGGCTGTGTGATGGCGGTGCTGCTGCCGGCAGGAAGTGCGGTATCGGCCACTGCCGTGTCGGGCTTTGCCGCTTCCGGCGTGGTGTTGAGGATTACGGGCACCAGCTTCAGCGGCTGCATCACCGTTGTGTCTTTCTGTGGTGCTGCCGGCGGTGTTGTGCTCTCAGGCTTGGGTGTTGTGCTCTCAGGCTTGGGTGTCGTGCTCTCGGCTTGCGGCGTTGTGACTTCGGCCTTTTCTTCCCGTGGTATCAGCAGCCGGCTGCCGATGGCCATACGTTTCGATGTTTCGGGGTTGAGCTCCTGGATGCGGGCGATGCGCACACCGTAGCGTTTGCTCAGGCCATAGAGGGTCTCTTTGGGTTGGAGCTCATGGATGATGTATTTCGACGAGTCGGTCGGCTCGATGCATGGGATGAGAATCACCTGCCCGAGTTTCAAACCGGAAGTCTGCAGCGCGGGATTGTATTTTACGATGTCTTCCTGGCTGACGCCGAAGTTCTTGCTGATGCGGTAGAGCCCTTCGCTTTTTTGTACGGGGTAGCGGTAGAATACCTGTCCTTTTATGGTGTCGGTCGGGTAGGGCATCTTTTGTGCCCAGATGCCTGCGGGGCAAAGGGCAATCAGTATGACAATCAGTGCTTTCTTCATATTATTTCCTTCTGTAATAGGTTCTTGTCTGTTCGGGATTCCAGCCGTCGTTGCCGGCCAGCAGTTGCTGCGGAGTGCAGCCGGCGGCTTCTTCGGCGGTCAGGCGTCGTGCCCATTCGACGCGTGCTTCGGTGCTGCTGCCTGCCCCCGTGTTGGCGTATTCGGCATAGAAGGCGGTGTGGTGCGCCTCGGGTTTATGCCAGTCGTGCCAGCCTTCGGGTCGTATGTGGGCACCCATGCGGCAGCCGATGAAAACGGTCTGTGCATACAGTCTCCACGGTCGGCCCAACCAAACCTGCGTCACACCTTCGGCGGCCGTGAGTGAGCAACCGAGGAAGGTGTAGCCCGAAGCTTGTCCTTGCGGTGTGGCTGCGGCGGTGATGTATGAGTCGGCTTTGCTGTGTATTGTGCAGTTCTTGAACACGGCGGTGGCCCATCCGAAGATGAAGTCAGTCGTGCCCTCGATATAGCAGTCTTTGTAGTACTGCCGGCTACCCTCCTCGTAGGTGAAGAGTGTATCCTGGTTGCCTATCAGTCGGCATCGGCGAAACACCACCCGGTCGCCGCTCACGTGGGCTGCCACGGCTTGGCCGACAGCCTTTCCGGCGCCTGCATCGTTCTGTATCGTCAGATTCTCCACATACAGGTCATCGGCTTCCGTATAGAGTGTGGCGCTGCCGGAGGTGCCTAAGGTCTCGTCAGGAAATAGCGGTGAGGGCATCTTGGCG
This sequence comes from Paludibacteraceae bacterium, assembly GCA_017464025.1. Lineage (GTDB taxonomy): Bacteria > Bacteroidota > Bacteroidia > Bacteroidales > Paludibacteraceae > Colicola. The sequence continues at coordinate 30,141 of JAFUEI010000045.1, forward strand.
TAGTTGCCCCATGTCAGGCGGGTTGTTGCGGCGTCGTCGCCGATAAGCGAGAGGAGCTGTTTGCTGGCGGGTATAATCAGTTTTTCGCGGTAGGTGCCTTGGCAGATGCGTATTACGGTGCGTTGCTTGCGGTAGTCGGGCACAGCGTTTACGGCCTCCTGCAGGGTGCGGTAGTCGCCGCTCCCGTCTTGTGCCACAACGATATCGGCCTGGCTGCGATTCAGTTCCAGTGCGGCCATGATGAGCGGGCCGATACCTTTGGGGTCATCGTCGCGTATGGGCTCGCTGATGTAGTATTCATAGCTTCCGTTGCGATAGGGTTTGCCGCCCAAGCCAGCCACAGCGCAGCATTGTGTCAGCGAGAGGGTGCCGTCAGTGTTCTCGCGCAGCACGGTCTGTGTCATACCGCGGAATGTCTGCCGTGCGTAGGTCAGGTAGCGCGCGTCAAGCCACCCTCGGCGGGCGCTTTTTGCGAAGGCGTAGCAAAACATGGCCGAAGAGGTGCTTTCCAGATAGTTGCCTTTGCGCTTGGGAAAGACCGTCATCTGATACCACATGCCGGTCTTGCGGTCGCGGTAGCGCATCAGACTTTTGCTTACGCGCTGTAGGATGGCTATGAGCCGATGGCGCTGCGGGTGGTCTTCGGGCATGAGGTCAAGCACATCCGTCAGGGCCATAACATACCAGCCTAAAGAGCGGCTCCAGAAGTGGGGTGAGCAACCTGTCAGCGAGTCGGCCCACTGCTGCTCGCGGCTCTCGTCCCAGCCGTGGTAGTTGAGCCCTGTCTTGCGGTCGATGGTGTGTTTGTCCACGGTCAGAAACTGCAACGCGATGTCGTCGAAGAGTTCCGGCTCGCCGTTCTCGACGGCATAGCGTGCGTAGAAAGGCTCGCCCATATACAGGCCATCCAACCACATCTGGTGCGGATATATCTTCTTGTGCCAGAAGCCTCCTTCGCTTGTGCGGGGCTGTGTGCGCAGTTGCTCTCGCAGGATATTGACGGCCTGCAGGTATTCGGGCTTCGGATTCAGCTCATTCAGCGTGTAGAGGAAGTTGCCGCCGGTCACGTGGTCGATGTTGTAGTTGCTCTGCTTATAGACGCGTATAGTGCCGTCGGGCTGGATGAAGTAGTCGGCAAAGGCCTGCACATATTGCAGTATGGCAGAGTCTTCGGTCTCTTTATACACCTGCAGCATCGCATTGGCAATGATGCCCTGTGTGTAGTCCCACTTGGGTTTTTTCACAAAGTCCGATTGCCATAGTTCGGGATTGTGGGCCATTTGTGAAGCGGCCAGCCGTTTTGCGTAGCCGAGGTAGTCCTGCTTCTGCAAAGGCTTGGCTTGGCAGGTAAGGACAGAGAGGAAGAGTATCGGTAGCAATATCAGTCGTTTCATAAGGTATAGCGTTTGCGTCGGATGAATAATACGGCAAAGGCCGTGAGACCTAACAGAAGCAAGGGAATAAGCGTACTGCAGACACAATACAGGGTGAGTCGTTCTGTCATACGCTTGTCGTTGAGCAGACGGAGCGGCATCGTCTTCCGGCGAAGGTCAAGCAACCCGTTTTCGTCGGTCAGCCACAGCAGGGCGTTCACTATGAAGTCGCGGTTGCCAAACTGCATGCGGCTGTAGCGATCGTAGCCAGCAGGCAGCGGCTGGCCCTGTTGCAGCTCGTTGCGCGGAATACTTCCTGCTGCGACCACCACTTGCCGTGTTGGCACTGACGACTGCTTGATGTCGCCTTGATGTTTAGTCTGCGCCGGCACCATCCGATGGGTGAATAAAGAGGGGAAGACACCTTCCAAGGCTACTGCCACAGGGATATGCGCCAGCGTGAAACGGCTGAGGTCCGCTTTCAGGTCGCCGAGGTTCACTTCGGCAGGGGCGGCGATGATGTGCGAAGCATCGCTGGTGGCCAACAGCACCGTTTTTCCGATATTGTCGTCTTCGCCTACAAAGTCTATGTCAGAGGAAAACGGAGCACTTACTTGCGTCAGGTTGCGCGTAACGGGCGACTCGCTGTTGGTCAGCAGCAGCGGGTTGTAGTACCACGGCATCGGCTGCCACTGCGGCCGCTCGGGGTCACGGCTTACATCCACCGGCACGGGAAGGCACTGGCGGTCTTGCACGATATGCGGATTGATACGCACGCCGTAGCGGAAGAGCATATCAGTCAGGTGCAAATCAAGAGGCAGCACAGGCGTGAATCCCTCTTCCGATAGCACTTCTGCAGAGAAACGCACGCCGTTGAGACACCATAGTAGTTTGCCTCCCTGCATCAGATACTGGTCAAGTACAAACTTGTCGTGTTCGCTGAACGGCAGTTGGGGGTCGGCTATCACCACGGCCGCAAAGTCGTCCAAACAAGCGGCATCGGGCGTGATGGAGCCCCTGTAGATGTCAGCATGGCGGGCAATGGCCTTCTCAATGTCGGCCATATTCTGCTCCGGCAATTCGCCGTGCCCTTCCAGGAAGGCAATCCGTGGCCGTTGCTCCGTTGTCAGTTCGTGCAACGCTTCGGTCATTGCATATTCCAGCCCTTCTACGGAACTATTCAGGTTTTCGGCTCCCGATGCGCCGCGCCTGTTTTGTAGCAGGCTCACCCATATACCGCTGTTGCCATACTGCAGATGGGCGTACGGATACACTAAGGTCTGCATCTGTCTGCCCTGCCGGTCGGTTTCGTACACGGCTGTCGGAGCGAGGCCTTGAGCCGCCAATTGTTGCTGGAGTGCCTGCTGCTCGTTGTCCGTCAGACGGGCAGGATTGACCACCTGACACCTTATCGGGCCATACACGGCCATCTCAGCCAGTAGTTCGCGCGTGCTGCGTTGCAGGCGCAGGAAGCCGCTGTTCAGGCCGCCCGCCAAGTAGAGGGTCGCTTCCACCGGCTGCGTCGTCCCGCGCAGCATGGCCTTCGTGGTTTCCGACAGCGAGTAACGCTTGTCTTCCGTCAGATCAATGCGGAAGAAGAACCATTGTGCCAGCACATTGGCCAGCACAACAGCACATAGGGTCAATATGAAATGACGGGTCTTAATGACTATTCTTCTGCTTTGAGAGCGTTCAGCACGTCTTCATTCACGCTGACAGGATACTTGGCGCGTAGCTGCTTCACCCATTCCTTCTCTAACCAGTCCTGATAGGCGGAAGTCACCTTGCCGCGTTCATCGGTGTATTCCTCGGGGTTCTTCAGTTTTTTGCCGATGCAAAATACGATAGGCAGCGCCTCATCCGGCGTGTACTCGGCTTTCTTCACCTTCAGGCCGTATTTGTCCACCGCCTTGTTGTCGCCGGCTTTCCACAGGCCGCGCTCTGCACGTACGTACTTCACGGAGTCGAGATTCAGACGATGGTCGATATATGACCCTACGGAGTCGGGGTTGGCTGTCGTGATAATCTGCTTGGCGGCTTTCTGCAGAGCATTGTCTTTGCAATACACCACGTAGCCCTTGTAGCGGGGTTCGCTCCATGTATAGTCTTTCTGATGCTCTTTGAAGAACGCTTTCAGGCCGGCCGTGTCCTGCGAGGCCTTGTCCCAAACTTCTTTGAGCGACACCTCAAACAGCAGAATGCCGTCGTGGTATTCCTGCATCAGGTGGCGCAACTCGGGGTATTTGTTCTCCAGGTTGGCATCCTCTTCCTGACGCAGGCAACTTTCGGTCCAGAGGTTGTATTTCTCTTCCACTTGAGCTTCGGGCTGCTGTTTCTGGCTGAAGGGGTTCTTCCTGATATAGGCGGCAAGGTCGGCAAGAGTGCCAGTCTTGCCTGCATAACGGATGATGGTGCCCTCTAATTGTCCGGCTTCGCTCAAGAAGGCCGAGTCGCCGATGCCGCCGTAGCGGGCTGCCAATTGGCAGAGCGGCTCCAAAGCGGCCTTGTCTTCGCTGAAAGCGTATTCTTGTTTCAGTTTGTTGAGAAAACCTTCGCTGACGAGTTGGCGATATTCCGAACGCATAACGTTCTTGCGCACTTCCTCGTGTATCTCGGCAAGGTCGGCTGTGCCGCGCGAGCCTTCATAGCGGATGATGTGCCAGCCGTAAGCCGAGCGCACAGGTTCTGACAACTCTCCGTCTTCGGTCAGACTGAAAGCTGCATCTTCAAACTCGGGGACCATCTGCCCTTTGCCGAACCAGCCGAGGTCGCCGCCACGCATGGCGCTACCGCGGTCGTCACTATTGCTCATGGCTAATTCCGCAAAGTCGGCGCCACTCTTGGCGATGACGTATAACGAATCAATCTGTTGCTTGGCTATAAGGGCAAGGCTGTCGTTGCCGCGCGGTGTCATCTTCATAAGATGGCGGGCGTGCACTTCGCGGTGCGGAGTCTCTTCTTCCACCTTCAGGATGTGGAAGCCGAATGGAGTGCGCACAACACCGCTCACTTCGCCGACAGCCGTGCTGTAGGCCGCTTCCTCAAAGGGGAAGACAAAGCGGAAGGGGCGCACCCAACCGATGCGGCCCTGATTGTCGGCTGCACTGGGGTCTTCCGACATCTCTACGGCTACTTCGTTGAAGTCCTCCTGCTTTCCGGGCAGCACCTTGGCGCGCTTGCCCTTGCCTTGTATCACGGGAACTCCTGTTGTCACACGCAGCAACGCGCGGTCAATCTTCTCACGGGCAGCCGCCTCTTCTTCGGCGGTGGCGTTCTCCGGACAGCGCACCGCAATATGACTCACCCTGCGGTCGTTCAGCATGCGCCCGTAGGCTTTCTGTATCACAGCCTCCTCGCTGGCGGGGTCGCTCATGTATTTCGGAATGGCCTGACGGCGGTAGCCTTCAAGCTCCTTGCGGAACGAGGCGGTAGTGTCGATACCCTGCGCTTTGGCTTCTGCCACTTTCAGTTTGAAGTTGATGAACAAACTCAGATACTCGTCGATGGTCTTGTGATCAACCAGAGTCTCGTTGTTGTTTTTTTGGTAAATGTACATGAATTCCCCTACGGTGGAGGGTTCGCCGTTTACGGTCAGCAGAACGGCGTTCTCATCGGGAGCCGCCTGAAGAGCGGTGGCAGCGGAAGCCGCAATCAGTGCGGCTGCGAAAAGAATCTTTCGTTTCATATCTGTTGAATGTTTTTCTTCTGTCGGATGCATGGCGGCGGTCGGTTGGCAGCCGCGCATATTTGGGCGCAAAGTTACAAAAATTATTCCGAATGATAAAACACGAAATATGAGGTGGTGCACCGACCGTTGTCTCCATCTTCTCTTCTGCTGCCAAAATGGCAGTATTCCCTCTTTTGGCAAGGCTTTTGCCTTTACATCGGCAAAAAACAGACAAAACCATGTCAAAGCATAAACACCACAACATGACAGATACAGAAAACAAAGAACCGCAGGCGTTTGAGCAGCAGGAAACCGCAGCAGAAACGGTTGCCCCCGAAACGCAGGATTCTTCCGCAGCGGAGGTTGAGGCCGAAACAACCGGAGGTGAAGCTCCTTCAGAACTGGAGCAACTGCGTGAGAAGTGTGCCGATTTGGCAGACCGCAACCTGCGGATGATGGCGGAGTTCGATAACTATCGCCGCCGCACCAACAAGGAGAAACTCGACCTCATAAAGACGGCTGGCGAAGGCATCTTCCGTGATATGCTTCCGCTCATTGACGACTTCGAGCGTGCCCGTCAAGCGATGCAACAGACCAGCGACATACAGTCACTCCGGGAAGGGATAGACCTTATTTACAACAAGTTTGTGGCCTTTCTCGAAAAGAACGATGTGCATGCCATCCTTACGGAAAACGCCGATTTCAATACGGAGTATCATGAGGCGGTGACCACCTTCCCCGCACCTTCCGAAGAACTGAAGGGTAAGGTGATTGACTGTACGCAGCGTGGCTACACGCTCGGTGATAAGGTGATACGCTATGCAAAAGTGGTTGTAGGAGAATAAGATTATGGCAGAGAAACGCGATTATTACGAAGTCCTCGAGGTGCCCAAGACGGCTACAGCCGAGGAGATAAAGAAGGCTTATCGCAAGAAAGCCATCCAGTATCATCCTGACAAGAACCCGGGTAACAAAGAGGCTGAGGAAAAATTCAAGGAAGCGGCAGAGGCTTATGAAGTTCTTTCTGACCCGCAGAAGCGTCAGCGTTACGACCAGTTCGGTTTTGCCGGAGTAGGCGGGGCCGGAGGCTATGGTGGCGGTCAGGGTATGTCAATGGAAGACATCTTCTCCCGCTTCGGTGATGTATGGGCAGGCTCCGGGCTGAGCGACATCTTCGAGCAGATGGGTTTTGGTTTTGGCGGCGGTTCGTCCAGAGGAGGGCGGCGTGTACGCCGGGGCAGCGACCTGCGCGTAAAGGTCAAACTCACCCTCGAAGAAATCGCTACAGGTGTAGAAAAGAAGATAAAGGTCAAGAAACTCGTTCCCTGTCCCCATTGCCACGGAACAGGTTCCGAAGACGGAAAAACCGAGACTTGCCCCTCCTGCCATGGCACGGGTCGTACCGTTCGTACGCAGCGTGGCATCTTCGGCATGATGCAGGTTCAGGAAGCTTGCCCCACATGCGGTGGCGAAGGACAAATCGTCAAAAATAAATGCCATGACTGCGACGGACAAGGCGTGAAACGCGATGAGGAGATTATCTCTATCACTATCCCCGCCGGCATGATGGACGGTATGCAACTCACCGTTCAAGGCAAGGGCAATGCCGCCCCGCGCGGAGGTGTCCCCGGTGACCTGCTGGTACTCATCGAAGAAGAGCCGCATGCCGAACTGGTGCGCGACGAGGGGGATCTCATCTACAACCTGCTACTCTCCGTTCCTACCGCCACATTGGGCGGACAGGTGGAGATTCCTACGCTTACGGGTAAGGTGAAGGTTCCTGTCGCTCCCGGTACACAGCCCGGCAAAGTGCTCCGTCTGCGTGGCAAAGGACTGCCGGTTATCGACCAATACGGACGCCAATACGCCACAGGTGACCTGCTCATCAATATAGGTGTCTATATTCCCGAGCAATTGTCAAAAGACGAAAAGAAGATGATGGAACAGTTCGCCGAGAGCCCCAACAGCCGTCCGGGTGCTGCAGATAAGAAAAACTTCTTCAAGAACCTGTTCAAATAATCCTTCTTTATAGAAGACTTTTAGAGAGGAACGCAATATCCCGCACGTGCCATCGGAATTATATCGTCGGCAGGTGTGGGATATTTCTTTACCGGCATAGCATCCATAGCAACATGCCGCCGGCAGAAGCCTGGAGGAGAAGGATAATCGGCACAAGCAACCGAAAGCGCAGATGTAGCGTCTTGTGGCGGAACAACTCCATGCCAATTAGGGCGCCGATGCTTCCTCCTATGGCAGCCAGCCCCAAGAGGACGCTTTCTGGAATCCGCCAGCGTGCATGTAGGGCTTTCCATTTGTCAATGCCAAAGGCGGAAAAGGCTGTCAAATTGATGACAGCAAGATAAACGGTAGCTGTAAGTAGAACAATGCTCATACGGCTTACCACCCGAACTCATAGTTGACACCGATGGCGTGCTGGAAGGAGGTTTCTTCGGTAAGCAGAATGGTTTGCTTATTCGGTTTCACGTTCACGTCACGGTCGTAGCCGTAGTTGAAGCGGTAGTAGAAATTAAGTGCGTTGCGCTTGTCAAGTTTCCATGTCACACCGAGTGCTGTTCGGACGCGGCGTATATACTGATGACCTTGGTTTGTCGGGTTGTTGTCTTTGTATTTCTGTTGTAGTTCGTTAGCATTGAGCGTATTGACTAATTCTACCCACAGATAGGGTTTCAGCGGTTTGGACATGGAGGAGTATTGCACTTCTACCTTGGAGCGGAGATACCAGTCGGCCCGATTGTGCTCATACAGGTTTTCTGCCGTGTAGAGGTCTATATCTCCCATCCGCACCTCACACAGCGCCCGCTCGCGTAACGAGAAGCGCCAACGCCCCGCTTTGACGGCACCCGTGACGCTGAAGAAGGCGCGATGACGCATCCATTTGTTCACATCCGCCCAGTCTTTGTTTCCCATTATCTTGAGCGTATAACCTGCATCTACCTTGAAGTATTTGACTGGCGCGTAGGCGAACGAAAGTGTGGTGTATGACTTGTTGAACGATGCGCCGCTAAGGCTGTTGTACACATCAAAACGCAGGTCTTCGGCAGCGTGAAGGCGGATGCCGTTGTTAAATTTCTTGGTAAAGTCAGCTCCGGCACGTAGCTGCACACTGTGTTCTGTTGTTTGGTCGGTAGAACTAAAGTCCCAAGCCAATGCGGGCATACAAATAACCTGCAGCACCGCCAAGACAGCGAGGCACAGATAGCGGACTGCAAACAGTGAGGTGAATGTGTTGGAATTCATTATTTGAACTTGGTTATCATGTCAATACTATTGTGTTCTCCTTTCTTTACAGGATATGTCACCTTTATATAAGCTACATCACGCAGGAAATCGACGTGCCCTATCTCAATGCCGGTCACTTTCACGCCGATGCGCTTCTCCAAGTCTGCAATCAGTTCCTCACGCTTCTCCGGCACAATGTTCTCTATCTTCTCATACAGCACTATCTTCGTCGATTCGTGCTTGCGGTCAAGCCAGAGTTCAAAACCTCCAGTGAGGACGATAAACATCAGATTGGCAAAGAGCAGTTGGTACCAAGCCAGACCGTCAGCCTTTAGCGATAAGGAGTTAATCACCGAGAGGGCGATAATGATGAACAGATAGGTCATCTCGCGGATAGGCACTGTCTCCGTGCGGTAGCGTATCATGCCGAAGATGGCAAACAAACCGAGCACAAAGCCGGTCTGGATGTCCAGAATCTGCATCAGCCAAAGCAAGAGGAACATCGCACTGGAGAAAAGCATGAAGGTAGTGTAATAGTCGCGACGGCGGCTGATCCGGTAATAGATGCAATAGACTATCACCCAGGTGATAAGAAAGTTGAAGATGAACATGAGCGGTAGTGTGACCACACTCTCAGGAATGTTGAGAAAGTCTGCAAGGCTGTTCATCAAATAGGAAATACTGTCACTTTTCCCGTATTGGGCGGCAATAGCCGGATCCACGTCAAGAAATTCGAGCGTGGGATTGTTGAGGTCAACTTGGGTCATGAGATATGTTGGTTTTAGTTATATCAGTGGTATGAAACAATGCGTTTCATTTTTCCTAAGAAGTCAAGGGGAGTTTTTTTATTCCTCAGCAAGCATCTTCTCTATCAAGCGTATCTTCTTCTTGAAGCGGTTGCGTTTGATGTCGGGTGACGTCAGCGCTGTGCCGATGCAGTATTTGCTTATCTTGAAGGGGTGAATCCGTTCGGAGAGCATGATATGCGTCATAGGGGAGGGCACGTTGCCATCGCGTTTGAGTTCGATGATGACAAGGTGGGGGAAGGTAAATGAGCTGTTGTTGCGAAGGTTGTCCCAACTCAGGTTGAGGTCAATCGTCAGTCGCTCCGTCTTTTGTTTGTTTACAAGCGTGATGCGCTGAAACGCTGTGCGTAAAGCCGGAGTTATCTCCTCCCATGTGTAGCGGCTCTTGTCGGCAATAAACTCCTTGATGGTCACTTCTTTTTTTGTCCCGTCTTTCTTTTTTAGAAAAGATCGGATATCCGGCGTGAGAGCAAAGCCTGGAACGGTGATGCGTTTTTTCTTGGTGCGGCCTTTGTTGTTCTTGCGCTTTATCTCAAGGAAGGTGAGGTCAGAATCCACATATTGCCTCACACGTATCTTCTGCCGTACAAGTTGGCGGTCGTGATGCCGCACATACATGTCGAGCGTTTCGGTATCATAATAGATGGTATCGTAAGTGGCTATCCGTTTTCCGTCAATCTCCTGCGCGAAATAGTCGCTCTGAGCCTTCTGCAAAATGGCGGGAAGTACGCCTATTGGAACCGCAAACTTGGTGTCGATTCGGTTCATCAGTTTCACGCTCTCCATCTCTTGCAGGCTGATGGGAGCAAACGTTTGCAAGATAGCGGCAATTCCCTTCATACAAATATAACCAGAAACGCTTAAATTCTTAAGGCCTTTTAGTCATTGAAGATATATTCAAACACCTTGATGGTATAGAGTTTGCCGTTTGGAAGATAGTTGTACTGCTTCGCCTTTGTGCCGTCCTCGTTCCATTCGTATTTGCGGATACGCACAGGCTTGTTGCGGTCGTTATAAACCACTTCCTTGATGACACGTCCTGTCGTATCGTCATATTCGTAGGTGACACGTTGCCGCTGGCCATAAGTGGCATACTCAATCTCTTCTATCTTTCTGCCTTCCGAGTCATATACATTGACGTGGTCTAACCAACGTGTCTTGGTGCTCTGGTCGGTGTTCCATTCCTTCACGGTCAGATTCTTGCGCTTAGCGCGCTTCGCCAATGTTTCCGGCGAGACGCTCACTTGTGCCATGCCGGCCATTGCCAACCATAGTATGCTGAGAAATACAATACTGCGTTTCATGTTGCTGTCATTATAGATTCTATGGATTCTGTTAACTCAATAGATTTCTGTTTCTTTCACCATCCGCGGCCACCGCCCATGCCATTATTGCCGCCACTATACGAACTGAGCGACACATTGCTGCCGCCGCTGACATTAACGTCGGTATAGCCCATATTGTTCCAAATGGCAGTGCCGTTGGTGGTGCTGACACCTGACAGCAAGGTTGGCGTGGCGGAGGTGCTGACTACGATGCCCGAACCGGCACTCGAGGGTGTCTTGAAAGCAAGTACTGCCGAACCTCCGTTGGAAAGACCATACCATGTGTTTTGGCTCCATGAATTGGCAGAGTAGCAGCTCTGAGTCAAACTTGAGCCGGACTCCAATCCTCCTAATGCAACAAGTGTTCCGCCGCTCACGTACAATTTGTAGCCTCCTTCTGTATTCGCATCAATGCCGACTTCCGGCGAAGATGCTCCGATAGCATATACGGTGCCGCCTTTGATGTAGCAGTTGCCATTGGCGTCAATACCGTCGTTGCCGGTAGAGTAAGCGCATATATATCCACCCGATATATTCATATCACTGCCGGAGTTGATAGCATCATCCGACGATTGGGAATAGATGGTTCCGCCCGTGATGGTCAGTTTGGCTTTGCTTTCGATGCCTTCAGGAGCAGAAGCATTCTGCCCGCCACCCATGTTGCCGGGACCACCCGTGTTGCCTCCGCCTCCTTGATTACCGGGACCGCCCTGACCGCCACCGCCCCAGCCGGGAGCAAAGGCTGCGCTACTGCCACTCGAACAGATGACGGTGATAGTGCCACCGCTGATAGTCATATTACCTACCGATTTGATGCCTTTTGCATCTGAGCCAGAGGTGCTGACTTTGATGGTGCCGTTTGTTATCTGCACCTCGCCTAATTTGGCGAGAATACCTTTCCCGTCGTCACCGGTAGTGGTCACACTAACGGTTCCCCCGCTGATGACAATATTGCCTGCTGCCGATTTGATGCCTTTGTCCTCCGATTGGATACTGATATCGCCACCGGAAATCTGTATGTTGCTATATGCGAGTATCCCCTTGTCCCCCGCCTTCGTTATCTTGATTGTTCCGCCGCTGACGATGATAGAACTGGTGTCACACTGGATGCCGTCGCCCGCTGCACTTACGCTGAGCGAACCGCCATTGATGATGATGCCGTCGTTGGTGTGCATACCGTCAGAAGCATTGGCGGTAAGACTGAGCGTGCCTTCGCGCAAACGGATATAGTCGTCCGATGCCAAAGCATGCTTGCAGTTGCCTGTCACATTGAGCGATCCCGAACCGGTGAAGATGAGTTGCCCTTCAGAGAAGAATGCCGCTTTTCTGTCCTCTGTAGAAGACGAATACGTGCTGCCGTCCGTGAGTGTATTAGTTCCTGTTAGCACTACGTAGCACGATTTGCTGCATTGGTTGTTGATGGCAGGACCATCACCGCATGTCAGTGTCAAATCGTTTAACGAGAGTTTCAGTTTGTAGTCGCTGTAGAGCGTCAGTTGTCCCGTACCGCTGCCGCTTACGGCATACTCCACATGCTTGATGGTGGAGGTAAGAGCCACATAACCGTCTTTGTTGGTGGCTGTAATACCGTCAGGTAATGTGCCAATGGTGGCGGAAGAACCATTCCACACAATGCTTACCGTGCTGTCCCATGTCTCGTTCTCTACAAAATCACTACTATCGTCACCCGTGTTGACGCTCGTGTCGGTCGAACCTGTGTTGTTGGTCGGCTCAACAGTTGTATTGCAGGCACTCAGCAAACCCAGTGCCGTGATACCCCAAATTATACATGCCTTCTTCATATGTATCATTGATTATAAGATACTATTATACATTATACATACATAAATTATGCCAAAATGCCGTTCCTATGGTTTTATGACCGGTGGTATCCGGCCTCTGGCCTGCCTGTCCCGGAGGCAGAAGCGGCTGCCGCTGCCATTAGCTGTATGCCCTTGATACAGACGTACTCCTTGTCATCTTTTTATTTTGGCCGAATAGACTGCAAAATTACGTATAATTCGGCTTTCTGCCAACTCTTTGCACCTTTGCGCCAATAAAAAAACGACAATGTGCTTATTCTTGTTAAAAGAGATGCCGCTTTGTGCGGCATCTCTCAAGAAACTCTGTAAACTCCTATCCTATAAGTGGGAGCTTGTCTGGAAAATAACTCTTATCCTTGTCAGAGTTTAATCCTCAATAGGTTTGTGCTTGGGAACAAGAAGTTTCATCACGCTCCAGCCAATCAGGTAGGCAACGGCACAAACGCAGAAAACAATCATGTAACCTGCAGGTTTTCCGGAGAAGCCCATAAAGGCAAACGCCTCGCCTTGTGAGGCGGCATAGTCGAACAGCACGCCCGACCCCTTATTGATAAGGAACGAACCTACACCTCCTGCCATGGCGCCGATGCCCGTAATGGTGGCAATGGCATACTTCGGAAACATGTCACCCGTAGTGGAGAAGATGTTGGCCGACCAGCTCTGGTGAGCGGCTCCCACAATACCGATGATGATGGCTACAGCCCACGGACCGAACTTGCCGCCGAGAGGCTGTGCAAACAAGGCCAAAATGGGGAAGAATGCGAAAATCAGCATGGCCAGCATACGGCCGGAGTAGGGCTCCATGCCTTTCTTCTCCACGAATATCTTAGGCAGATAGCCGCCAAACAACGATACCACGGTTACAATGGCATACAGCGTGAATATCAGTGCAATGCCTTGCGGGTCACTCGCTTTGATGCCGAACTGGTCCTGGAAGTAAGCCGGTGCCCAGAACAGGAAGAACCACCATACGCCGTCGGTCATGAACTTGCCAAAGGCAAACGACCACGTCTGCCGGTAGGTGAAGGCCTTGAGGAAACTCATCTGTTTCTCCTCTTTGCTTTCTGCCTTAGGCTTCTGGCCTTCTGCGTCCTCATCCTGATTGATGTAAGCCAATTCAGCCTCGTTCACATGCTTGCTCTCCATCGGTTTGTCATAGACAAAAATCCAGATAGCCGCCCATACGAAGCCTAACGCACCGATGATGATGAACGCCCACTCCCAGCCCATGGACTTAGCCAGCAATGGAATAGTAGCCGGAGCTGCCAACGCACCGACCGATGCACCTGCGTTGAAGATAGAGGTAGCGAAAGCGCGGTCTTTCTTCGGGAAATACTCAGCCGTTACCTTGATAGCGGCAGGGAAGTTACCCGCCTCACCCAGTCCGAGTACCATACGGCAGGCGAGGAACAGCCACACGCTGACCATCGCCACGGACGAAGCAAGGGCACTACCGGCTTCCACCGCACGCATGGCAGCTACGCTGTCCACACCGCTTACAAACCAAGTGGTAGCAATACCGCAGCCGGCGTGCATTACGGCACCCAACGACCATACGCAGATAGCAATCAGGTAGCCTTTCTTTGTGCCCATCCAGTCGATGAACTTACCGGCGAAAAGGCAGAAGATGGCATACGCAATAGAGAACACACCGGTGATGGTTCCGTAGTCGGAGTCGGTCCAGTGAAACTCAGGCTGAATAAACTCTTTGAAGGTCAACGACAGAACCTGACGGTCCATGTAGTTAACCGTGGTGGCGAAGAAAAGCATCGCACACATGACCCAACGCCAGTTGGTCATGACAGCTTTTTTAACGTCATTCATGGATATTCATTATTAATTAATTATTTATTACTTGCGGCAAGCCGCGATTATCTCGAAGCACTCTTTGCACTTAGCGGTTACGTAAGCCCAGTCGCCGGCTTTCACCTTGTCGCTCGGGAAGAGCTTGCTTCCCATGCCTACGCAGTAAACACCTGCGGCGAACCATTTCTCCAGATTCTCTTTCTCGGGAGCCACACCGCC